>CAYUAL010000148.1:0-3457 GCA_964442815.1 uncultured Alphaproteobacteria bacterium
AATGAAGATAGTGGAGATTTTCAACTAGATGAGACAACACTTTTTAAACTAGATAGATTTCCAGGTATTGATCGGGTTGATGGAGGACAACGGTTTAACTATGGTATGACGGTAGAAGTGTATCCTTTATCAAAACGGTTAGGAACATTCTTCTTGGGTCAGAGTTATAGTTTTAACAAAAATAAAGCCATTCCAACAGGTGTAGGTGTTGAGAAAGGCTTTTCAGACGTTATTGGCAGTACCGTACTTACACCTTTTACAAATACTAAGTTTAAAGGTCGTATCCTATGGGATAAAAGAACATTTAGAGCCAGACAAAGCCAAGCTGGTTTTGAAGTAGGCCCTTCTATCTTCCAGGTATCCGGAGATTATTTATATACTGCACAAAATTCTATTTATACATCTTTTAAGGGTAAGGAACAAATTATAGGCAGCATTACTTCCAAAATAACACCTTTCTGGAAAATTATATTTGAAGGATCTCGAAATCTTGGGAAAAATGGTGGAAACCTAGCCCAAAGTTATGGAGCAATTTATGAAGATGAATGCTTTCTTTTTAAGGGAAGCTTTATTCGAACTTTCTATCAAGATAGAGATATTCGTCCAGATAATATTGTTCTTTTTACCATTGGGTTTAAGACGCTGGGAGATTTCTCAACAGGTGATGTAAACCTAAATTCTCAACAAAGAAGAGATGGACAACAAAGATCACGACTATTTTTAGGAAGATAAAATGCTCTCTATTTTTATGCGACGACTCTATATTTGGGGAATAGGTCTTCTTCTCGCAAGTATTGGTATTCCCGCTTATGCTTTACATAAAGAACATCCAATAACCATCTATAATAAAGAAGGAAAAGCCCTATTACAATTAAAGGCTGATATATCAGAAACAACGAAAGAAAAGCAACAAGGCCTCATGTTTAGAAAAACTCTTCCTGAAAAGAAAGGAATGTTCTTTCTATATAGAACGCCTACTTCTTTAAAAATGTGGATGAAGAATACTTACATTCCGTTGGATGTATTATTTATAAATAACGAAGGAAGAATTATATACATTGTTAAAAACGTGCAGCCTTTTGATGAAACCCCGCAAGGACCTACGGAAAAAAGCAGTGGATTTCTAGAAGTTCCCGCTGGCACCGTTGAAAGCTACGGTATCTCTTTAGGAAATACTATTTCTCCCCTTCCTTTTTATCTTCTTAAAGAATGAGTTATCTTATGCCGTATTTATTTCTATTTCTTTCAATCTTTCCTGTGTCGCTTTTACTGACGGGGTGTTCTGAATCTTTAGAAGACTACCCTAATCTAGCGGATGTGGGAGAACGCCCTTCTAAGCCTTCCATTCAACAATTAAACAACCAAAGAGCAGAGCTTCTCAAAATACAACAACAAATTCAAAAAGAAAAAGAAACACACCCTCTCTAAGATGGTGCCCAGAAGAAGACTCGAACTTCCATGTTCTTGCGAACGCTAGCACCTGAAGCTAGTGCGTCTACCAATTCCGCCATCTGGGCCTCATTTTGTGCTACTTTTCTTCCCACTTTTTGTCAAGCACAATAGAAAAAATGAACCTTAACTTAAGCCAACCTTTAGGGGATACATAGTTATTTTTTTATTTACACATAAAAAAGTTTCGCGTAGATTATTTCCTTACTTTTAGAATAACATAAGGCAAAAAAGGTACGTGAAAGGAAACGGTCCATGGAAAAGATTCCTATGACCTCTCAAGGGTTTCAAAAACTGCAAGATGAATTAAAGCGCTTAAAGACGATAGAACGACCTTCTGTTATTCAAGCTATTGCAGATGCTCGGGAATTGGGTGACCTTTCTGAAAATGCTGAGTACCATGCTGCCCGCGAACGTCAAGGCTTTATTGAAGGCCGTATTGCTGAACTTGAAGACAAAATCTCTCGTGCAGATGTGATCGATATTAGCAAGATCTCTGGAGACACAGTTAAATTTGGAGCCCAGGTAACACTTGCAGATGAAGATACAGAAGAAGAAGTTTCTTACCAAATTGTAGGGGCCGATGAATCAGATATTGATAAAGGGCTTCTATCCATTGCTTCTCCTCTTGCTCGAGCTATTATAGGCAAGAAAAAAGGAGATAGTATTGAATTTTCTACACCGCGGGGGAAGAAATTTTACGAAGTGTTGAAGGTTTCCTACCAGTAAAACACGTTTGCCCGCATTCAATCACAGCATTTTTTAATTGAAGAAGCCCGGCTTCTGTTAGATTTCTCGTTTCTGTGACTCTGTGCTGATATAAATTAAAACAACAGTCAAAACAGGCATATTTCCCAAGTTTAAGGCAGATATTCTGATTGTTCTTACAGGTTTTTTGTTGGATACAAGCTTGGGCTTCACGTTCTCCTATTAGAGAGCAAACCGTATTATCATCATTGCCACTTTGCGCAAAAGAAGAAAATCCTACGAAGAATAAAAGGATACTAAAAAGGAATTTTTTCCTTTCTAACCTCATATTAAGAAGCCTTTGACCATTTAAGGATACAAGACCGCCTCTTGCTATCTTCAGACCAATCTAATAGCTGTTTACGCATAATAGCCGCTGCTCTTGGTGCAAAGTATGTGAACACACCTTCTGCGCCTGCTCTTTTAAAAGAAAGGAGACTCTCCATAATGGCACGATCTAAATCCACCCAGCCTTTTTCTGCTGCCGCCAAAAAAATAGAATACTCTCCACTCACTTGGTACGCAAAAGTAGGAATAGAGAAGATTTCCTCCACACGGCGTATAATATCTAAATAAGGGAGACCGGGCTTTACGATGATCATATCTGCGCCTTCTTGGATATCTTGAGCGACTTCGCGCAAAGCTTCATCGGAGTTCGCAGGATCCATTTGATATGTCGCTTTACTTCCTCCTTTTAGAGCACCTTTAGATCCAACAGCATCTCGGAAAGGACCATAGAATGCAGAAGCATATTTAGCTGCGTAGGAAATTATCTGAACATAATCAAAGCCATTTTTATCCAATGCTTGTCGAATAACGCCAATACGACCATCCATCATATCAGAAGGTGCCACTGCATCTATACCTGCTTCTGCAAGTGTCATAGCTTGGCATACTAAGGCTTCAATTGTCTCATCATTAAGAACATACTCCGGATGATGCCCTTTAGCTCCCATAACGCCATCATGCCCATGAGACGTATAAGGATCTAAAGCCACATCTGCTATTAAGCCTAAAGGTAAATTTTCTTTCCTGAGCGCCCGCACAGCTTGGCAAATAATATTGTCTTTATTAAAAGCTTCTTGGCCTTTCGTACACTTTTTGTAGGACTCTACGTAAGGAAACAAAGCTAGAGCCGAAATGCCCAAAGATGCAGCTTCTTCCGCTGCATGCAAAAGTTCCTCCACTGTAAAGCGCTTGACTCCCGGCATAGAAGGAATACCGGACGGAGATTCTTTTTCCCGCAAAAATACGGGCCAAA
>CAYUAL010000149.1:0-3426 GCA_964442815.1 uncultured Alphaproteobacteria bacterium
ATTGGTTTCAATTCCTTTATTTGTGCGTTTGAGATATTTTGTATTAGTCAGTAAAGAGACATTTTGTGCCTTTAAATCTTGAGCAAGAGAAACAATTACTTCTTGAGGATTTACAGAAGCGGTACTTGGAGAATAAAGGGCTTTTCGATAAGTTTTGACCCTGGGTTCTATCTTTTTGGCTTCAGTAACAGAAAGCTCGTATAGCTCTACGCCGTTAATTTTACCTCTCTTATAGAGCTCCTCAAGTAGCAAAATTTCAGAGCTATTTTTGGCTACCACTAATTTACCACACTCATTTAGACGGATATTTTTTAAACGACAATATTCCTTCCAACGTTTACAGCCTTCACGAGTAAATTTAGCTTTTAAGCTATCAGCTGTATAATAAAAACCTGCATGAAGAACCCCACTATTTCGCCCACTAGCATGACAAGCAAAATCGCTTTCTTTTTCTATTAGAGTAACGGTCTGGTGAGGATATTTCTTTTTTACTTCCAAAGCCATAGATAGCCCAATAACCCCTCCACCAATAATAAGAAAATTAGTTGTGATCATATTATCTCTGAAGTATTTAAGGTAAATGAAAATTGCAATTGTTCATGATTGGTTGATTACCTACGCAGGTGCTGAAAAAGTTTTAGAACAGATGTTGATTTGTTATCCAGAAGCTGATCTATTTTCAATAGTTGATTTTATTCCTTCACCTCAAAGGGGGTTCATTCAGAATAAATTTGTAAACACCTCTTTTATTCAAAAGTTACCTTTTGCAAAAACTAAGTATAGATCATATTTGCCTCTCATGCCTCTCGCGATAGAGCAATTAGACGTTTCGCAATACGATTTAGTTATTTCAAGTTCTCATGCTATAGCAAAAGGAATTATAACTGGGCCTAATCAACTGCACGTTTGTTATATACATACCCCTATGCGTTATGCGTGGGATTTACAATATCAATATCTCAAAGAAGCTAATTTACATACGGGTATAAAAAGTTTTTTAGTAAGGTGGTTATTATACAAGTTGAGAATATGGGACCTGCGTACTTCAAACAGTGTTAATTTTTTCATAGCGAACTCGCATTATGTTAGTAATAGAGTGCACAAATTTTATAGAAGAGATTCCAAAGTTATCTATCCTCCTGTAGATTTGGATAATTTTTCTTTTTACGAAAACAAAGAAGACTTTTATTTAACGGCTTCGCGCATAGTTCCATACAAAAAAATAGATTTAATAGTTGAGGCATTTAGTCAGATGCCGGATAGAAGGCTTGTTGTTATTGGGGAAGGGCCGGGGTATAAAAAAATGAAGTTTAAGGCTAGAAAAAATATTGAAATACTCGGCTACCAACCAAATGAAGTTTTAAAAAACTACATGCAAAGGGCTAAGGCTTTTGTGTTTGCTGCTGAAGAAGACTTTGGAATTACTCCAGTAGAAGCCCAATCTTGTGGAACTCCCGTGATTGCTTATGGTCAAGGGGGAGTAAAGGAAATAATACGTGACATGGGGACGGAGAACCCAACAGGAGTTCTTTTCCAGGAACAAAATATTTCTTCACTTATTAATGCGGTGATAAGTTTTGAAAAAAACGAATTAAAAATTTTACCTCAACATTGTCACGAAAATGCTAAAAGGTTTTCGGTTGAGAAGTTTCGAAATGAATTTAAAAGCTTTATTAGGAGATCTTATGAAGAATTTGCTTTAATCAAAAAGGCTAAATATTTTTAGATTACAATTAGGTGTTACAATGAGGATGCTGGTTACTGGAGGAACGGGATTTTAATGTCCAAGATGCTCCTTCATCTTGGGTCATGCGGTTGTGGTCGTCTATTGTTTAGTGACTGGTAAGTATGGGAATTTAATTTCTAAAAGCAGATTTTATCATTATTATTAGGGAGTAGCTGGAAACTTAGAGTATTGCGCTATGATGATCAGTAAATAGTTAAATAGTCTCCCCTGAAAAACCCATTTAGAGTGTGCCTGTAGTGGATTTTCTGTTAGAGATGTTGTAAATAGATTGCAAGATTTTGACATTAACCCTTCATTTCCTTGCAAACTATGAAACCTAAAGACTCAGAGAATAGTGTTCCTCAATATCAATTATTTAGAACCCGCCTGGAAGATTTTCTTAATAAAAAACATCCCTTGATACAGATGTCGTCCTTGATGGACTGGTCGTATTTTGATGAGCAGTTTGGCTTAACGTTTTCAGATCAAGGTCGTCCGGGTTTACCTACTCGGTTAATGGTGGGGCTGACGTATTTAAAACATGTTTTTGATTGCAGTGATGAGGCCTTGGTGGAGATGTTTGTAGAGAACGCTTATTGGCAATACTTCTGCGGCTTTGAGTATTTTCAACACAAGTTTCCGTGTGACCCGACGAGCTTGGTGAGATGGCGCAAGCGTCTGGGAGAAGAAGGGTGTAAGAAGCTTCTGGAAGAGACGCTTCGGATTGCGCATGGAGAGAAGCTGTTGAAGTCGTCTCATTTAACAGAAGTGATTGTAGATACGACGGTTCAGGAGAAGAACATCAGCCATCCGACGGACGCGAAGCTTTTGTATAAGATGAGAGAGGTGCTCGTGAAAGCAGCCCAGGAGCGAGGCGTCGAGCTTCGCCAAAGCTACGTGAGGGTGGCCAAAACTCTGAAGTGGAAGCAATCGGGTTATGCGCATGCCAAACAGTTTAAGAGATCGAGGAAGGCGACGAAGAAACTGAAAGTATTTTTAGGTCGAGTGATGCGGGATATTGATCGCAAGCGCATCGGTCCGGATCCTGAGCTAGATCGTTTACTCAGGCTGGCGTTTCGTCTTTTTTGGCAGGACAAGAATGATTCAAAGAAGCTCTACAGTTTGCATGAGCCCCAGGTGGATTGCATTGGTAAGGGAAAGTCTCACAAGCCTTATGAGTTTGGATGTAAGACGAGTTTAGTGGCGACCGCGAAGTCCAACTGGGTGCTCAACGTTAGCTCTTTTCATGGAAATCCCTACGATGGGCATACCTTAAAAGAGGTGATTCGGAACACGGAATCGAGCACGGGAGTAAACATTGAGAATGTCTTTGCAGACAAGGGTTATCGGGGCAGTCTTCATTGGCCTGAGGATAAGAAGGTTTTTCTATCGGGCAGAAGAAAGCTGACTCCCCGGCTTAAAAAGCTTCTCAAAAGGAGAAGCGCCATTGAACCCCTGTTTGGACACATGAAGCAAAGCTACCGGTTAAAAAGGAACTTTCTGAAAGGAATGCTGGGAGATCATGTCAACGGCACCCTGTCAGGCACTGCTTTTAACTTTAAAAAACTCCTGAATCACTTCAGGAGTTTTTTGCGCCAAATCTTTATCAATCTACAAATCCAAAAATCACAATACTACTTCAATATATATCCTGCATATCAGATGCTATTACTCAATTAACGAGTTTTTCAGGGACGACT
>CAYUAL010000150.1:0-3426 GCA_964442815.1 uncultured Alphaproteobacteria bacterium
TTAGGGCTCACTTTATTCCTTTTGCTTCTTGTTACTTTAGGAAAGACCATCCTTAATATAGGAATTTTGTATTTTTTGCGTGTTTCATGGCCACAAGCGTTTTTAAGTGGTGTGCTCATGGCACAGCTAGGAGAATTTTCTTTTTTATTAGCAACGCTCGCCAAAGATAGTCATATATTAAGTCCTTTCGGGGCGCAGTTAGTTATTACTCTGACGGCTCTTTCTCTCATGTTTAGTCCATTATGGCTTTCTATTATTCATAGGTTGCAAGCTCAAAATATGGAAGATCCTACTCTTGTATTTTCTGAATTTTTAAAGGATTCGTTTTCAAATGAATTTTTGTGGTCTCGAAAAATATCGAGATGGATTTTTAGAATAAAAAAAGACCACCATGGAAGAGACTAAACATACACCTTCTTTTACGCCTGAGAGGGAGTTTATGGGGGATAATGTACTAATTGTGGGTGTAGATGAGGTAGGGTATGGTGCTTGGGCAGGTCCGGTTGTGGTTGGGTGTGTTGTTCTGAACCCTCAAACAATACCTGCTTCTTTTTTAGAAAAATTGCAAGATTCCAAAACACTTACTTCAAAAATTCGAAAAAACATTTATGAAGAAATGCAAACTTTAGAAGGTAAGAGCTTTTTTTCTTGTCTGGGAGAGGCTTTGCCTCAAGAGGTAGATATGCATAATGTATTGAAAGCAACACACTTAGCCATCCAGCGTGCTTTAGAGGGGCTCTTTATTAAATACCCGACCCTTCCTGTAAAAGGAATTTTAATGGATGGTACACATATATTTAAGCATGCTCTACCGTGCAAAGCGCTGGTAAAAGGGGATCAAAAAAGCTTTTCCATTGCGGCAGCGTCTATTTATGCCAAGGTATTTAGAGATACCAAAATGGGGGTCTTAGATAAAGAATACCCTTATTATGGATGGGCTAAAAACGTAGGGTATGGGACAGCGCTTCATCAAGAAGGACTTAAAATTCATGGTCCTTCTCCATACCACCGTTTATCCTATAAGCCTATCCAAGCCCTTTTGAAGTAAATTAAGATTGTGTAAGAGAATTCAACCTCTGAAGCCAATCCTCAATGTGCTTAAGTTTTTCTAAGGAAGACAAAGCAGGTTTTAAAAGAATAAGCTTTTGATCAGGACGTAGACGGATAAGCCCTTTAGAATCTATCATGAGTTTAACAAGGCCTTCTGGGTTCTTAAATGTATCATTCGAAAAAGAGAAAAGAATCCCTTTAGGGCCTGTTTCTATCTTATCTATTCCTACTTTTTCAGCCAGTCGTTTGAGATGAATAATTGTAAGGAGATTTTTTACTTCTTCCGGATATGGGCCAAAGCGATCAATGAGCTCATCTGCAAAAGCGTTTATATCTTCCTTAGATGTTAAATGGGCAAGTCTTCGATAAAGACTTAAGCGTAAAGATAGATCTCCTACATATGATTCTGGGATAAGAACGGCGCCTTCCCATACAATCTGGACGGGTAGAGCCTCTTCTTCGACAGATGTTGTTGTTTGCTTAGCTTTTAGAGCATCAATGGCCTCTTTAAGCATATGTTGGTAAAGTTCTATGCCAACTTCTTTAATGTGGCCGGATTGTTCTTCTCCTACAAGGTTACCCGCGCCTCGAATATCCATATCATGCGTGGCTACGTTAAAACCTATGCCTAATGTATCCAAAGTCTCTAGAACATGGAGGCGTTTGAGCGCATTTTCCGATAAGAGCTTTCCGGGAGGCGTCGTAAAATACGCGTATCCTCTGACTTTTGAGCGGCCTACGCGGCCACGTAATTGGTAAAGTTGAGCCAATCCAAAACGGTCGGCTTTATGGACAATAAGTGTATTAGCGGACGGGATATCCAAGCCCGATTCCACAATATTAGTAGATAACAAGATATCGTATTTTTTATCATAAAAATCCGCCATGACGGCTTCTAATTGAGGGCCTGTGAGTTGACCATGGGCTATGCCAATTTTAAGGTCAGGAACAAGCTCTTGAAGCTCTGTTTTAAGAGGAGTTAAGTCTTCCACACGCGGCGTTACATAGAAAGATTGACCTCCGCGGTAATGCTCTCGCATAAGAGCTTCACGAATAACAAGCCGATCATAAGGAAGAACAAAGGTTCGCACTGCAAGGCGATCTACTGGAGGCGTTGTAACCAGGCTTAAATCTCTTACACCACTTAAAGCAAGCTGGAGAGTGCGAGGAATGGGAGTAGCCGTTAAAGTAAGAATATGGGCGTGAGGATAAAGATCTTTGAGTTTATCTTTTTGAGTTACGCCGAAATGTTGTTCTTCATCAATAATAAGAAGACCAAGGTCTTTAAAAGTTAAAGATTTGGAGAAGAGAGCGTGGGTCGCTATAACAATAGAAGCAGTTCCCTCAGAAATTTCTTTTTTTATAGAGGAAGCTTCTTTAGGAGTAACAAGACGAGAAAGGGAGACAACCCGTACATCCGATCCTTTGAAACGTTCTAAAAAAGTCTGATAGTGCTGTCGTACTAAAAGCGTTGTAGGTGCAAGAAGTGCTACTTGTTTCCCTGCTTTAGCTACGACATAGGCGGCTCGTAATGCAACCTCCGTTTTTCCAAAGCCCACATCTCCACAGATGAGACGATCCATAGGTTTAGATTCCTTAAGATCGGACAGAACATCTTCTATGGCTCTCAGTTGATCTTCCGTTTCTGTATAAGGAAAGGTTGCTGCAAACTCTTCGTATGTATTCCCAAGAGGCGTAAAAGAAGGGGCTTCTACAAGGAGACGTTGAGCGGCAATAGCCATAAGCTTCTCAGCAATTTCTTTTAGGCGTTTTTTGACACGGGCTTTACGGGCTTGCCAGGCTGTGGTCCCTAGTTTATCGAGAGGAACGGAGGTATCTTCTGAACCAAAGCGGCTAAGGACCTCCATATTCTCAACAGGCACAAAGAGTTTATCTTCATTTGCATAGATAAGAGTGAGGCAGTCGTGTTTAGAACCATTAATATCTAAAGTGACGAGTCCTTCATATTTTCCTACGCCATGTTGGATATGGACTAAGAGATCACCTGGTTTAAAAGTACCTAATTCCTCTAAAAGGGTGTCTGCACTTTTTTTCTTTTTTGCAGGGCGAACAAGTCGTTCTCCTAATATATCATGCTCTGTTCGAATCTTAAGAAAAGGAAGCTCGAACCCATGGGTCAATGGTAAGAGCGTCGTAAAGAGGGAGTCTTTTTGCTCTTTTGAAGGGAAATGTATTATTTCGTGGAATTTGGGGCCATGATGTTCTTCTAAAATGTGTGTGAGTCGGTGAAGAGAAGAAGGGCTATACCCACTTAAAACAGTTGGAACTTTTTCTGCTTTATCGTGTTTTAAAGTTTCCACTAATGCATCAAAAAGAGTGGAAGGGCTCTGGGCTCCTGCTTTAATTTGTGTGCGT
>CAYUAL010000151.1:0-3383 GCA_964442815.1 uncultured Alphaproteobacteria bacterium
TAAAAAGAGAGCTTTGAGTTTCTTTAACTGCCTCATATATCTGTTTTAAACACTTATCCATACATTCTATAGCTTTAATAGCTGCAGGAATATTACCAGTATGCCCAACCATATCAGGATTAGCAAAATTTACGATATATACATCAAACTGCTTCTTTATCAGAAATTCTGTAAGAATATTTGTAAGTTCTTCAGCGCTCATCTTAGGAGAAAGATCATAAGTTGCTACCTTAGGAGAAGGTACAAGCTGCCGGTATTCTCCGACAAATGGTTTTTCCTCTCCGCCATTAAAAAAGAAAGTGACATGCGCATATTTCTCTGTCTCTGCAAGCCTTAGCTGTGTAAGTCCTCGTTGGGAAATAATCTCCCCAAATATATGAGGAAAAGTTTCTGGCCTAAAAAGAATCTTCATCCATTGAGATAAATGGGAAGAATACTCGGTAAAGCCTATGACATATGAAAAAGGAATGATTTTTTGACGCGCAAAAGCAGAAAAATCAGGATTTAAAAAAGCTTCCATAATTTGCCGAACACGATCAGCTCTAAAATTAAAACAGAGAACGGCATCCTTTTCTTCCACACCTTTATATCCTGAAAGGATGGTAGGCAGGATGAATTCATCTGTAACATTTTGCACATAAGCTCGTTCAATAACTCCAACAAAATTCTGAGCTACGGGCCCTTTTCCCTCTACCACAGCTTCATAAGCTTTTTGTGTGCGATCCCATCGTTTATCTCTGTCCATAGCATAAAAACGCCCAGATACCGTAGCAAAATGAAAAAGGGAAGGATGTGCAAGCTTTTCCGCACATTGCGTTACAAAATCTTTATAAAACGTAAGAGCACTCTGAGGAGGAACATCCCGTCCATCTAAAACAGCATGTAAGTAAATAGGAATTTTATGAAGATTAAGATAAGTAACTAGTGCTTCTAAATGACGTATATGAGAATGTACCCCACCAGGAGAAAAAAGACCTAAGAGATGGCACGCTTTTCCAGATTGTTGCAAGGTTTGAATAAGATCTTGGATATCAGAAGATTGGCTTAAAAAGCCTTCTCTCAAAGCTTTATCAATGCGGGGTAAATCTTGAAATATGACTCGACCTGCTCCCAAAGTTAAATGCCCAACCTCAGAATTCCCCATTTGCCCAGCAGGCAGTCCAACAGCTTCCCCGGAAGCATCTAAAAGAGCTTTTGGGAATGATTTTTCAAAAAAATCCCAAGTTGGAGTTTGTGCTTGTAAAAGAGCATTGCTTTCCACATCAGGATTAGAAGACCTATCTCCCCACCCATCTAAAATACATAACACAAGAGGATGTTTTAATTTTGCAGAATAAGGCAGAGGAAAAGAAGATTCCGTCACTGAAATTTCCCTAATAAATTACTGTTTCCTACGTAAAGCACTATATACCATTATGATTCCCGATGATATGGGTGATGCGCTAGAATCTGCTGAGCTCTATATAGCTGCTCAATGAGCAATACCCGCGCCAATAAATGAGGCCAAGTTTGAGCTCCAAAAGAAATTACTTTCTGAGCTTTTTCTCTTACTGCTGAAGGAATTCCATTGGCTCCTCCAATAATAAAAGCTAAATTTTTTGTACCTTTTAAAAGATGATTCTCTAAAAGTTGGGCAAATTTCGCGCTTAGCAAGCTTTCGCCTTTCTCATCTAAAACGATGATAAAAGCATCTTGAGGGATTTTAGAAAGAACAGTGTTAACTTCTTCATTCTCATGACGACAATTATCAACTTCATGCACAATTATAGGCCAGGACAAACGTTTGGAATACTCTTGCCATAACTCTTTAAGAGGCCCTTTTTTCAAAGTACCCCCCGCAATAAGGGAAATCTTCATAAAAACCTTATAAAATAACAGGTTATTCCGTAGGTTGCGAGGCAGCTTTTCTTCTTTTTAAAAGAACTTCTTCTCCCTGCATCCACATTTTTTCTAAATCATATAAAGAACGCATTTCTGGTTTAAAGAGATGAACTATTACTGCGTTCAAATCTACTAAAATCCAGTCAGACTCAGGGTATCCTTCTATAGAAAGAGGCTTAATTTTATACTGACCCGCTTCTTCCCGTAAGTTATCAGCTAAAGCCGCAAGATGCCGTTGAGAAGTACCAGAAGCGATTACCATATACTCTGCTATGCTAGATTTGTTTTTCAAATCAATAAGAACGATATTCTCTGCTTTTTTTTCCTCTAGAAAAGCCATTACTTTCTTTACAAGTATTTCTGTATCCAATTCTCCTCCTTAAAATTCTATAACCTTTAAAGTATGCCTTTTCCCAAAGAAAAAAGTAAAGTATTTTCTCTGATTAGAAGTACCATCTATTAATCTACCCCTGTATTTGTTTTCTCTTGAATAATTTTCTCTCTCTTGTTTATATGTGGTCTATCTTAGTTGGCTTAGTTTTGCCTTTAGATCCTATTATGCCAAGGATGTTGTATGCTTTTCTCCCCCCCTCTCTTAAAAGGAAAACTCATAAAAAGATATAAACGCTTTTTAGCAGATGTTTGCCTTGAAAATAAAGAAGCTCCTGTAACCATCCACTGCCCTAACTCTGGAAGCATGCTAGGCCTTACAAAGGAAGGAACTTCTGTCTGGGTCTCTACTTCTCCCAATCTCTCAAGAAAACTTCCTTATACATGGGAAATTGGAGAAGAAGAGGGTGTCTTAGTAGGTGTGAATACACAAAACCCTAACCGGCTTGTAGCAGAAGGATTAAAACAAAAGTTTTTCTCTCCTTTTTTAGAGTATACTACCTTTCGACAAGAGGTTCCCACTGGAACAAACTCCCGTCTTGATTTTGTTTTAGAAAAAGAAGGAAAACCTCCTTGCTATTTAGAAGTAAAAAATGTACACCTCAAAAAAGATATTTATGCTGCCTTTCCCGATTCAATAACGGATAGAGGTACAAAACATTTAGAGGAGCTTATTTCTTTGAAACAACAAGGAGCTCAAGCTGTACAGCTATATATTATTCAACGATCAGATTTATCTGTTTTTACTTTTGCGCATTGGATTGATTCTCTCTATGCTAAGACAGCCTATAAGGCTAAAGAGATGGGAGTAATATTTCTTGCTTATATCTGTTCTGTGACTCCTGATGAAATTACTCTCCTGCGAAAAATTCCTATAACATTTTCTTAAATATTTGTGTATATGTGTGGTGAAGTTTGAATAATCCATCCAAGAAAGGTGCTAGAATGACATACAAAAATGCTTCTAATCCCACTTTCTCTACTGCTACTGCTCCAAAAACACTTCGTTTGTTTTCCAAATCCTCTCGGGATTTCCGCTACTGGCAAGTACGAGTGCTCTTCTTTCTTATGTTTGGGTATGCCTCTTTCTACTTAGTGCGTCAAAATCTTTC
>CAYUAL010000152.1:0-3231 GCA_964442815.1 uncultured Alphaproteobacteria bacterium
CAAACGGAAGATAAATTAGTCCCCTTCTTATGGGAAAAAATTATTTCTAATGAAGAATTACAATCTAAAGTCGCAAAAAACGATGTCCTCTTTGTGAATGCACCCTCCAGAGAGAACAAACGCCCCAATACAAAGGATACTTTTGATTTCTGGCTGGAGAGTTGGAAAAATAAAGGTAAATATCCTAAAGAATATCAAGATTTCTGGGAATTTATCCCTGCTTCTCCTTATCAAGCCAAATACTTAGCTATTTCCGATAATCCTTTTATTCCCTATCAAGATTGGGTTTTAAGAAATATCTTTAAAAAAGAAGAGATTACTAAAGTATCTTTAGAAACCGTAGGTCCATCGGCTGATGCTGATCTTCCTCTATCAGTCCATCTAGATAATATCGCCCGGTGGCTGTATGAAGAAGTTAGATCTATACATATATAAAGCACGTGCTCGTGCGCAGGGCACGAGCATAAGGTTACTACAGAAGAACACAGCTTCCATCTTGACAGCTACTCTGTGGTTTTTTTTGTGCCGTTTCTAAAGTTTGGGACACTTTAGAATACGTATACCCCAAGCTTTTTCCAGCAGCTCCTGGACGGGCATAATAAGCTGACACACCAACAGGTAACGGAAGCACATACGGAACTTGAGGAATAGATCGAGATACAGGCTTTTGGGGTAGGTCAATAACAGCTCCTTGGGTTACAAATATATCTGTTGCATATTGCATGTAAGAGTTTGGCAACCACCCATAACCGTCATTTCCCCAATCTTCTCCCCAACTATTTCTAAAACGTAAATACCCATTTTCTCTATCATACCCTGTAAGAACCACGGCATGCCACCTATCAAAAGGAGAGTCTAAAACATGAAGCTCCTTTTCAACTAATGCCCTACTAGGAATGGGAATGACACCATGCTCAGCTTTGTTCCATGCCTTTGCATCAAAAATAGGGACACTAACAGCTATAGGTGTTTTATAACCATATAAATATTGTTGTATTGTTCTAACTGTGAAAGATTCTTCTGGCTGGGAGTGAGAACTCCTTGCTCTAGCACCAACCCTCATAGGTTCTCTCAAGGACTGACGCACAGACACAGCTAAAGAAGCTCTTGTCGACGTAGATATTTTTGAAAGAGTCCTTACCTTATAATGATTTAGAGTATCTCGTTTAAGACCTCGTGGGTAAGCAATACAAGCATCATCACTTCCCTCGGGAACACTTTCCAAAAAATCTTCATAAGGCCAATGCTTTTGATGGATAAAGCCATCTTGCTGTGCAATGACAAGAGCTTTTCCTAAATTAATGCCAAATCTGCAATCATCCTGTTGTTCTGCGTGAACTGTAAACTCTGCTTCTGAAACAGGAGTATATTGCTGAGTCTTTTGTTGGGTCCAGTATTCTACACATGCACCAGCAGCAAAACTAGCACATGTTCCTAACCGCCCTTGGTCCTTTATAGGGGTCATAGGAAGATAACTCGTAGTTTCAATTGGGGCTGATAAATCAACTCGCGCAGCAGGGATAGATCTTAAGATATCTTCTGGCGTTTCTTCTAGACCATACCGGTCTACAATAGCAGAGCAATCATACGCCCAAACTAAGATATTTAAGAACAAAGCACCTTTAAAACGTTTTTTCATGTAAAACCTCCTTGTTAAAAACATACCAAGGACACACTTAACTAAGTAGGCCATTGTTCCTATCCTGAAAATCCCCCTAGGGGAGGTTTCCTTAGGGAATTTCGTTATCTGATAAATTTAAGACATTGAAGCCAAAAAATGTCATACCGCGGCTTGACCGCGGTATCCAGAATAATACCTTGAGCTCTTTAGAGCTCTCAAAATTACTCTAAAGAATAAGACTTTATATGCCTTTTTTGTGCCCCTGGATCCCGCGATCAAGTCGCGGGATGACGAATTTTATTAAATTTGTTAGGTGTTGAAGAGGATTTTCATAAAAGCTTGCTTTTTTTAGAAGAGGCTTTTATATCTACATCTAGAAATTACTAAGGTTCTTAAAGTCTATAATGAGTACATTGCCTGTACGTTCTTTTTTCTTCTTTTTCTTCGCGCTGCGACGCGCGATATAGACTTTTATTCCCTTTTTTTAAATCCCCAATACTGTTAATAAACGAAAACAAATAAGGTTTTATCATGAATAAAAAATTGATAGGCTCTGTGTGCCTTGTCGCAGGCACAGCCATTGGCGCAGGTATGCTGGCGCTTCCCATGACCCTAGCTAAACTAGGACTACTCCCAACTCTCGGGTTGATGATTTTTGTGTGGTTGATTATGTATTACTCAGCCCTTGTTAATCTTGAGCTCAATTTGCGTGCAAAAAAAGGACTTCCTTTAGGCGCCCTTGGTTTCTTCTATAGCGGTCGCATAGCGCAAGTAATTGGTTCTGTAAGCTTGCTCTTGCTTACTTATTCTTTATTATCTGCTTATCTCTATGGCGGTAGTTCTATTATCCAAGCTCTTCTAGAAAATAGGCTAGGAGAAAAACCTAGCTTCTTTGGAACTCTCACTCTTTATGCTGTAGGACTTGCAGGTATTCTTGCTTTTGCCTTATCTTATGTTGAAAAGGTGAATAGTCTTCTATTTATGGGGCTCCTTATTGTCGTTGGATGCATGGTGGTATCCTTGATCAATCAAGCTCACATAACGCATATACCCCTTGTTGAATCTACGGCTTCTCAGATAAGTTCTTGGGCAATTGTGCTCCCTACCCTTTTCACTTCTTTCGGCTTTCAAGTCATTTTCCATACCTTAACGGATTATTGTGAAAAGAATCCTAAAGTCCTTAAACGGGCTTTCTTTTGGGGAAGCCTTATACCCCTTCTTATTTATGTAGCTTGGACATTAGGTATATTGGGGACTTTGCACTCTCATAATCTCTCTTTTTATAACAAGATTATCCAAGGGAATGTTGAGGTAGGAGAACTTGTAGAAGCTTTAAGCCGCATAACGGCTTGGCGTCATGCGCAACTACTCATATGGGTTATTTCTATTCTTGCTATTGTCACCTCTGCCATAGGAGTCAGCTTAGGATTAATGGATGCTTGGAAAAATAAAATTTCTTATTTTAGCCCCAAAGAGTCGTACTTGAAGCATCTAGGCGTTTTGCTGGTCACTATTCTGCCTGCTTATTTAGTAGCTTTGTTCGTACCTAATGCGTTCATTAAAGTCCTTGGGTTTGCGGGAATGATCTTAGTAGTCATTGCCATTTTTTT
>CAYUAL010000153.1:0-3201 GCA_964442815.1 uncultured Alphaproteobacteria bacterium
AAGGCCATTAATGAAGGCAACTCGCTGGTAGCCTACCCTACTTCACGTCCGGTCCTGCGAGGGACTGGCGGGGAAGTTCCGCCGGTCTACTCACCTCTCTGAATCGGCGTTGCTTTGCAGCCACGGGCGTCGTTAATAGTCTCTCAAAATAGACAAATTAAGTTCCGTAACGGAAACAATTATAGGAATATGTTTTCTTGTTTTTTCACTGATCCTGTGAATATCTCAGTGGGAACTCCCGGCAGAAGATGTCTTTCCTTTTTTGTTTCAGTCCTAAGAATATCTCTGCATACTTTTTAAGCACTCGTTATTTTTTGCAAATCGCCGTTAAGTGCACCTCTCACGCAACGCGAGAGAGGTGGGCAATCATGAAGCGTTTTATGAGTTAGTTTTCATACCAGCCTTCTACAACGCTAATTTCAATATTGTCGTCACTGTTACTAACCTTCCACGCAAAATCATTCTGCTCTAAGTATTTCTCTATGTACGATAGATCTTCTGTTGTGCTAGATCTTTGTTTGGCAGCGAATATGCCCGAATCAACTCCGAGGAGCAACTCGTAGGTGGCCTCTTTGTACATTGCTTTCGCGTTGTTCTCCCACAAGTTTTTGTTTTCCAACAACGTTTTCACCTTTGTAGGTCTGAGAAGTTTTATATACTTTGTCTCGTTTGTATCTCCCATTGGTAGTTTTTGGAGAGGAAGAACAAAGCCTTCGGCATTTTTTAAGGCAGCTCCACGGGACCAATTACCCCCGATCCAGGCATCCACGTGCTCCACTTTCCGGTTGTACTGAACATAAAACGTCCACTTTTCATGTTCTTCTTCCATGGATAAAGCATGCTGTGTAACTAGGAGATGTGCGCTCAGAAAAAGTACCGCTGTGAAAGTTAATGTCTGAAGAAATTTTTTATGCATGATAGTTTTCCTTTTTTAAAGTTATTACATCAATAAGGGGGGAAGAAGAAAAATCGGGAAATATCCAACGCTGAGGTTTATCTTCAAAAAATAGACTTTATAGTCTAAAATGTACCCTTTGTTCCAAAAATATAGATTTATTTATTTATTTACAATCATTAAAATTATAGGAGTCCTAAGAGGCCTATTTACGAGAGAAGTCACTCAAGAAAACGACGCACAAGCTCCATCCTCTACACATTTTATTTCAAAAAGCTTAGGCAATATCTTCCTTCAATTTTGCCCCTCCTCTGAATCTAACGATCCTCCTCTAAGGAATTTTCATCGCTTCACCTGTTCATGGGTTATGCCCTTCCCCTGCCTTGAGTTGAAAAATCCTAAAGGTTCCTAATCTCATAATTTTGATCTTACTTCCTTGTTTAAGCTCTCTCTTAATAGATTGAAGCATCCCCTCAAGAGCAAGTGCTGTATCCGCTTTGGAAAGACCGGTTTCTTTAGAGACGTCAGTGATCACCCCTGCTTTAGTCATGACCTTTTTAGCTTCAGCTTTTTTCATGAGAGAGGGTCATTTCCTGTTTGTGTTTCATAAAATGCTTTAAAAATTCCTCTAACAGGGCTTCATCCGGAGGATGCGCGCTTACACAAACTCGAAAAGTTTGTGCTCTTTGATGCAAGCACCTCAGACTACACTCAAGAAGATTTTTTGTCAGACGCGACCTCAACTGAAAACGCTGGGAGAGGGAGAAGGACGAAGGAGAATTTATCAGATGTAGAAGTTTGAGGCAGGCCTCGAAAATCGCCAAAGGCGTTAGGAGAGAAATTGAAGAATTTATCGACTACGCAATATGTGTTGCCAAAAATGGCAACACGCTTACGGAGGATCAACACAATTTTTTAGAGAAGAAACAATCTTGAAATACTCCCCAATATTTTCATTCCATCTGTACACTTCCTCAACCAAAGGTCCTCCACAAATCTTACATGGACAAGCTTTAACTTTGGACGATCCTTCCTCATAAACATCTTCTCCTGAAACACTCTCAACAAGATCTTCCAAATTTGCTTCCTCAACATCCAACATCTTTCTTTCTGCCCGAATCTTCTTAAAAAGGCCTCCATATCCAATCAACCTTCTTCCTTTCAAGCCATAGTGAAGCTCCGACAAAACCTTTGGATCAATATAGTCTCTTCCATATTTATCCTTCTCAACTAAAGAAGACGGCTTCGTCGCATACTTAGCCACCTCTGCTACGATAGACTCTAATCTACCTTCCCCTTTACTCGTCATCACACGAATATCAACCTGTGTAATAGAGACATCCCTCATTGATTCCTGCCACAACCTCAACAGTTCATCTCTCTCCAAATAAAGACCGCTACTTCTTTTGAAATATTCGTCTGGGACCATTAAAAACGTGTGAAAATGAGGATGCCAGTCCTTTCTTTCTTGACTTCGAGGAACCTCAAGTGACTTAAACCAAGACCGTGCCACATTCTTTACGACCTTACGCTTAATAAACCTTTTGAACCCCTTACCCATCTCATCGATTTTTCTGTTCAAATTCTCTCCAGAGACATTTGGAACCGTCAGGGTCAACATCACTGGTACATCTGTTGGATGTTCCTTAAAATGAGCTTTTACAAGATCAAGAGTCTGGCTCCTAACCACTAATGACTTCCGCCACTGGCACATTGGACAAGTTCTAATCTTACAAAAATTAGCCCTCTTCAACTTCTTCCCGTGCTCCACAATCTCACATGCTTCAAAGCAAAGTTCTCCCCCACACCCTTTGAGAAGATCCCCATACCGTGTTAAATCGGATAACTCGTAATAAGCACATGATAACAACCGAAGCATCTTCTTGTGCTTCTTCCATGGTCTTTCTTTTCCTGATTGTTTTAAATCCCTTAGAACAAGGAATGAATTTTGGTGTTGACTCTTCTGATCTTTTTTCTTATTTTTCATGGAGAGAGGGTGCCTTTTGTATGTTTTTTGGTAAGCACAGAAAAGATACAAAGCCCCGCTCTCTTTTTCAACCCCCTTTCTTCTTTTCTTCTTCCTTCCTCCTAATTTCTTTCTAAAACCTTTGCCCCAGAAATCACAAAAAACTGTACCTAACGCCAGTCAGAGACAGAAAAACCCTCACTATTTTGATTCGATGACCATTGTTTCTATATAATCAAGATAAATAGTCGACCCTAAAAAAAACCGAATCTCCCCCCCAAAGGGGAAGTGCCTTCATTGTCGCTATGCGCGTCAAGGGTACGCAAGCAAAGCTTGCCCC
>CAYUAL010000154.1:0-3161 GCA_964442815.1 uncultured Alphaproteobacteria bacterium
CGCTATTTTAGGACGTGCTCGGGAGACAGCTGATAGAAATGTAGATTTTCCTGCATTGGGAAGTCCAACAAGCCCCACATCCGCAATGAGTTTCAGCCTTATCCACACCCATAGTTCTTGCCCTTCTTGTCCCGGGTTGGCGTGACGAGGGGCTTGGTTTGTAGAAGACTTAAAGTGCGCATTTCCAAACCCACCATTACCTCCTTTTAAGAGAATAATACGCTGTCCTGGTTCCGTAAAATCTGCTAAAAGCGTTTCTTTATCTTCGGCAAAAACTTGTGTGCCAACAGGAACCTTAAGGATGAGAGGCTTACCGTCCGCTCCTGTCCTATTTTTTCCCATACCTCCCTGGCCACTTTGCGCCCGAAAATGCTGTTGGTAACGGTAATCAATAAGGGTATTTAAATTTGGAACTGCTTCGAAAATAATATCGCCGCCACGGCCTCCATCTCCTCCATCAGGCCCCCCAAATTCAATAAATTTTTCCCGCCGAAAGCTAACACACCCGTTGCCGCCTTTACCGCTTTCAATATAGATTTTTGCTTCGTCTAAGAACTTCATGAGATACTATCTTTCTAATATTTTCTTCTAGCGCTAGCTCTCTAAGTACCCCTCAAAGAACATCCCTTTCCAGTGCTGCTTCCCCCATTACAGGACAAATTTCGCAGACCTCACGAAAAAGATTCATCGTATGCCGCCTTATATTTTCAATACTTGAAGTTAACACATTCAAGCAGTCAATGAGTTCCCTTCCTATACTACCACCACGATTATCTACTGCCGAAAAAAAAATTCTACTGACAGTATTCCAATTGCCCAGATTATTATTTATTTCAGTATATTTTCTCTCCATTTCAAACCTCTTTTCTTCCTCTAGATGCTCAGCCCTAGTAAGTAAAAACCTAACAGAACCAAGAAGACTACTTATATTTTCTTCTTGATTGTTTAACTCAACAGCTTCTGCCTCAAGCATATTTCCCAATAGAAAATCATCCACATCAGACAAATTAACCTCTCCTGCGTGACGAAAATTTCTTTGGAGATCTCTTTCTTCTCCACCATCAGAAATAATGGAAGGATCAAAAATACCATGAGCAGCAAATACATAAAAACATGTAAGAAAAGCTATCAAAAGGAACTGTATTTTCATTTCTTTTCTAGTCATGTTCGTCCTCGGACTAGATCCGAGGATCAACACGAATATCCTCTCAAAAAATAAAAGATCCCCGGGACAAGCCCGAGGATGACTTTTTTAGTATTACACTTGTACTACCTTAAAAACTTACGCTTCCAAGGCAGGCTTTACTTGGATATATTGGCGTTCATGACGCTTCTTAAAAGAAACAAATCCATCGGTTGTTGCGAATAAGGTATGGTCTTTACCCATGCCAACATTATCCCCTGCATGAAATTTTGTACCGCGCTGACGCACAATAATATTACCAGCCAATACAAATTCGCCACTGTATTTTTTCACACCTAAACGTCTACCTGCTGAGTCGCGTCCATTCCTAGAACTACCACCGGCTTTCTTTTGTGCCATAATTGAAACTCCTTAACTTTAAAATCTTACTTCTTTGTTGCTTTAGGTTTGGAAGTTGTTTTCTTTTCTTCCTTTCCCTCTGGCTTTTCTGCCTTTTTAGGAGCTACTTCTTTCTTTGGAGCAGCAACTTTCTTAGGTTCGGCTTTTGCACTAAGCCCTTCTGGCCCTTGAATTTCTGTAATTCTTAAGACGGTCTGTTCTTGGCGATGCCCATTCTTACGACGATAGGTATGACGACGGGTTTTCTTAAAGACAATAACTTTATCTGCTCGACTCTGTTCAAGAACAGTTGCTTTTACCACAGCGCCTTGTAAAGAAGGACGCCCTACAACGGTCTTGTCCCCTTGACCAACCATAAGAACTGTATCCAAGGAAATCGTTTCACCTACTGGCGCTTGAATCCTCTCCACAAACAAAACATCATTGGGTTCTACTTTATATTGTTTTCCACCGGTCCGGATAATTGCAAACATAGTTTAAACTCACATTTTGAAAAATTTTTAATGCATGGAAACATCTATACAGATTCTCTAGATGAATTACAAGGGTTTCTATATCCAGAAATTCGTTTGTAAAAAATCCCTTATTGAGAAGCTGCACTACAAGCACCCTCTAATAAGTATTGACCATACCTGTTGTAATACCAATTAAAGACTCCACATCCCATGTTTATAGTAGGAATTACATAGGGAACTAAATTCCAATGATGCATTAAATCCTGTATCTGGGAGTTAAAGGTATTTCCTTGGCAACAGTAATAACTAAACACGCCTCCGATCTTAGTAAGATCATTAAAGCTTGAATCTTTAGTAATCGTACAAGCCTGATCCCAATTATTGGAGTGAACCTGTTTTAATAAAGAAGACACCGTATTAACAACTTGATTTATTTCACCAGGAAGCGCCTCAAACACTTTTATATAGCACTTTATACCAGCATCAAACTGCAGAGCTTTTAACAAATTATCACAATTTTGAACACCTGCTTCAGTTAAAAGAATATCAAGCGCAGCCTCTCCTACCGGAGCTAAACAACTCATTGCGACCCCTACGTCCCCATTTCTGATAGGTTCAGTGTAATACTCTAAATCCTCAATACCCTTATCAATATCGTGAACAGCCGTGGTAACAACATGTTCGATATCATGAACGACAGTGGTAATAGCATGCTCGGTATCATGAACGGCGGTGGTAACAGCATTTTCGACTTTATTAACTGCTATATCTATAGCGGTATCTATCTGAGGATCACAACATCCCCACCAAAAAGTATAAAACCCCCATCTTTTATCACATGGAGCGTTACACCAAACATGCCAAGCACAACAATAACATCCCTCACACCCTGCATATGCTAGTTTAATATTCAGGGATAGGAGAATAAATAGAATACAAAAAAAAGCTTTTATATTTTTCATTGTTTAGGATCCTATTTTTCCCATTCATTTTAATTATTTTAATTTTTCTTGGACTTGAGCTTTGATATTAGACAGTCTTGTGTCAGTTTGGTCTCCTTTATGGTAAGCTCGAGATATTATTGCCTGTAATCTAGACGCCATTCTCAGAGAAGAGCTATTATTAGGATCTTGTTTTAAAGCTTGAGTTATTTGCAAAGCATT
>CAYUAL010000155.1:0-3128 GCA_964442815.1 uncultured Alphaproteobacteria bacterium
GATAAAGATCGGGAGAGTGCTTAAGATTAAGAATTTTTCTAATTTCCTCTATATGTAAATTCTCATCTTTGTAAGCTTCTATAATTTTTTCAACTTTTAATTTTAATTTTTCTTTTCTTATGGATCCTTTTTTCATCCTTAAAGGTTCATTACGAAGTAATAAATAAAAATATAAACTAGTTTCAGAGATCCTTGTTATTTCTAATATATCATCAATTTTAAGGTCTGTTTCTGTATATAGTTTTATAGCTTCATCTATCACATCCTTATTCAACTTATTAACATATCCTCTTCTTTCTATTTCTTTTCCAGATAATCTTTGTTTTTTAAGATTTTCCTTGATCCTATAAACAGAGATACCTGTCTCTTTTTGAATCTCTTCAAGAGTAAGTTTTTTTTCTTTATAAAGTTCAATAGCTCTTTCAACTTTATCTGCATCTTGTTTATAAATTTCACTTCTAACAATTAGCCCTTTTTTTCTTTCAGGTTCCAAAATCTTATAAAGAGTGTGACTAGAAATTCCTATTAGGTCACATATTTCAGGAATTTTATTATCACCCTTTTTATATAGCTCTAAAGCTAGAGATTTCTGCTTTGATGTTGGCTCTTTTATTAAAACTCTAGGTTTCTTTTTTTTTCTAAAAATTATACCCTCTTTTTCTGCTTCAGCAAAATATTGGTAAAAGGTAGTTAAAGGAATATTTGTTAATTCACATATCTTGTCGATTGAATGTTTTCCTTCCTTATATAGATTAAAAGCTTTATTTAAATTATCTCTATTAATCTTTTCCAGTTTTTTTAATTTTGGGAGTTTAATATTGTTAACTTTTACAAACCTACGAAAAGCTGTAGAAGTTGTACCAACAAGTTTAAGAATATCCTTAACATGGTGTTTTCCCTCTTTATAGAGAGTTACGGCTTTTTGATGTTTTCTATTAAGGTCTTTTTTAAATAATTCTCTATGTAAAGGGATATTTCTGGATCTAAGAAGTCTATATAAGGTCTGATCCCCTATATAAAATAATTTACATAGTTCTTTAGTACTATACTTGCCTTCTTTATAAACTATAACTAATTCGTCTATTTGTTCTGAGCTTAGCCTTTTTTTATCAGGTGAAGTACCTTTTCTTAAAGAAATATTTTTTATTCTATGTGGTTCTAAGACTTTATAAACTGTTTCAGTCGATATGTTATATTTTTCACGTATCTTTCTGATAGGAGTAGTTTCCTCTTGAAAGGTCCTTACGATCTCTTGTTTCTTCTTATTTGAAAGTTCTGAAAACAAAACGTATTTATGCTGCATTTTTTATACTTATTATTTTTTGTGTTTTTCTTTATTTTTGTCAATCTTTTTTCTATAGAAATTATCTACCTAGCTCAAAATCTCTAGGTTTTTCGATATCTTTTTGTAATGCTAAGGTATGATTTAAGCTTCTTGAAGCTTCATATGTTAAAGAAAGTATCATCGTAGATCTAGAAACACTGCAGATATTTGTTAATTTATTATTCTTTTCTCTTTCAAAAACGCTAGGATTAAAAAGTATTTTTTCTTCATGAAGGATTGCTTTGAATTCTCTTTCTCTCATTACATTTCTTAAATCATCTCTATATCTCTCTCCTACTGGGATATTGTTTTGTAAGACTTCTTGATTTTTAGATAGTAGATTCTTTAACTTCATAAAGTCTTGTTCAATATCTTTTAATATTTTAGTAGCATCTTCATTTAAAGAAGGTGTCCTCGTCTCTTGAAACTGTACAGCATTGAGATAAGCCTTTTTAGAAACAGGTGAAGCCTCTTTCCCATATATCATCTCATGCTCTACAAGTTTCTGAGCATAAAAGCTTAAAGTTTCAGGTTGTTTGAGTTCAGTAACAGATTCTTTTTCTCTAGTTAATATTGTTGCCTTCTGATCCTCTACAAGTTTCGGGAATAGATCTCTTCTCTCACATGCTTGGCTATATAGCTTTGTAAAGTCTCTCTCCGAAGAGTTTATGTATGTTTGCCCTATCACAGAAACTATAAACCTAGTTTTTTCACTTAAAAATAATTTTTCTAATCCACTAAGTGCTTCTAACGATTTTTCTGGATAATGTTTTGTATATTCTTTTTCTAATACGCGGGCGTATATAGAACTTTCATATTTAAGTCGTTTATCAAATTGCTCCAAAGTTTTTTCATCTGGTTTTTGTAAGTAATCTTTTTCATAAGCCCTTATGAAATCAGTTTTAGTTACTAGCCCTCTCTTCTCTTGCTCAAAATTTCTATCTTTCTTCTCAAAGAGCTCTTTAATACCTTTAGGTCCGTGTGCCTTTAATACGTCGTTAAAGTCTGTCTTTTCTCTTTCTGGAGAAACAATCTCTACCTTTTTCCCTTGATGTATAAGCTGAATAGCTATTTCTTGAACAACTTTCTTTGTTACAGAGAATTCTCCATCATTATCTGCGCATATTACAATATGTTTATATGGAGCTTTCTCTAAAACAGCTTTCATATTATTTATTCCTAAAGCAGCAATGGTATGCCCTTTAATTCCTGCTTCTTTTAATGATAAAGCTGTTTCTACACCTTCTGCTATGTAGAGAGGGTTAGATTTATGAGGTGCTTCTTCTATCTCAATAAAAGACCCTTTAATAGCACCAAAAGAACGCTTAGGTACTGGGATATCTGCTTTTTGCCCTTTATCATCCAAGAAGATCATCTGTCCTCCTGTTACCTCCCCATCCCAATTTTTGGCAAAAGCCACCATGGCAGGTCTTTTGATCTTTGAGTGCGCATCATATGCTTCATAAAAGAATCTTATATCTTGAGGTAGGTTCGTTTCTTTGATCCCACGTATCTCTCTTAAGTATTTTTCACCAATGGTATCTGTGATTGGTGTAGATTGGTTATAAAGTTTTTGGGCTTTTGCTTGCTTTATCTTTATACGTTCATGCTCAGAAGGAAGTTCATGAATAGGAGAAGTTCTAAATACTTGGTTTTCATAATAATGTAGTCCTCCTACTAGAGAAGCTGCGCGTTCCCAAAAGATCTTTGAGCCTCTGCCTTGAGATTTCAATCCCCACTCTTCTTCTAAGAGAGCAGTGATATTGCCTCCTTTTGTTGATTTAAAATCATGCCATACACCTTT
>CAYUAL010000156.1:0-3127 GCA_964442815.1 uncultured Alphaproteobacteria bacterium
CTTCTACCAATAATCCCATATATTCTTGTTGGGCTTTTTATAATTTTTGAGCAAGTTCTATGAGTTAGGTGGCTCTAGAGCTTATTTGAGAATCTACTAAGCTTTCTCTTTCTCCAGATGGCCTTTGTAAGGTTTCTAATTTCCTAATCAAAATAGCCAAGCTTCCTTCTGGACTTATAGAGGAAACAGAAGCTTTAATTGGTGATTCTTGCGCAGATTGTTGAGCATACTGAAACATTTGAGAAATATAAGAAAGAGGTTGTTTGTGTAGAAAGTGATAAACAAAAGCATTATGCAGCAAAGTGGGAAATATATAGAATAAATTTAAAGGTGCAGTCGCAGCCGTAGCGCTTTCAGTAATATATATTGGATCTACGAATGTTCTTGAGATTCTTCCTTTATAGACGTCTATTTGTCTTACAACTCCGCTAAAAGCCACTGGCGTTCTGCTTATCGAAGTCATTGTTCTTAAGGACTTCAATATTTCATCGATAACTTCCACAATATTATCAGAGGACTTTTTAGTTTTCCGCTGTATTTCTCCAGATATAAGAGAGAGTCTAACTTCTTCTTGCCAAAGTTCATGCTTAATATCTTGCGCAGGCTTATTTTCATAGGAGGAAGCTTTGCTTTTAAGAGTCTCTAAGACTGCATGTTCTACGGCTTCTAAAGGAAAAAGCTCTCTATTTGCTCTTTGAAGGACTGTGACAGCATATATGCTTTGTAAAAGTTTAAGGTGAGAGATATGTGTTTCATATGTTTTTGATCGTTCCATGGAAGTTTGTTGAATGTGCTTAATTTTTTCTTCAGCATGTTTATATTTTCTCTGGATCTCTTCTAAGGTTTTTATAAGAGCTTGTTCTGTTGGATGGAGCCTATCTCTTTCGATTAGTTTTCTTTCTCTTTCTAATGCTTTTTTCTTTTCTGTAGTCTGCTTTAAGTGAATCGTATTTCGTAGGTAATCAATATTTAAAACTGCTCTTTCTTGCTTTAACTGAGAAATATAAAAAGCATGTCTGAATTTCATTGCTTGTTCGTGGAGGCGCAGATATTGAATTCTCTCAGGAATATCTAAGAGATCTAATTCATTTTCACTTAAGGGGTTTGATAGAGCGGATTCTGGAATGGTAAGAGCTTTTCCAGCTATTCTGGCTCTTTCTGTAATGCGTTCTCTAAGTCTATTTCCAAGCGTAATTAACTTTTCTTGTTCTTGTGCTGTAGAGGTAGAAAAAGCTTCAACACCTTGAGATGTACCCTCTTTTAGTCTGTGGGCTTCTTCCATTGCTATTCGGTATTCGGCAGACAGAGAAAGAAGAGAAGAATCAGGCTCTGAGGAAAGGGGGAGTTGGCATGCTTCTCTTGTTTGATAATAGGTATGAAGTAAAAGATCTCCAAAAAGAACATATACGGGTTTCATCATAGGCCAAAAAGAAGAAGGTGTTTTGCAAAGTTTTGCGTTTAGGAGTAAAAGATCTGTTCTTGCTTGCTTAGGGGCTGTAAATTGAGTTCCACCGATAAAATATTCTCCTAAATTATAAGCGGCGCAAGCTCTTTGATATTCCTCTTCAGCAACTTCTTGTTGTGTGGGAGAAAGTTGCGGGGCTTGCTTGTACCTTAATAGGTGTTGTTTGGCTAAATCTAAAGCACGCGTAACACATTTCCATAAAATAAGGACACGTTGTTCCTTATAAAGTTTCTCAGTTTCTTCTATTGCAGAAGCTCCCCACAATTTTAGAGTTGTTTCTTTATTGCCTTTTTGAACACCAGAAAAAACATGTTGTAATCCTTCATGCTGAGGAGCAATGGGCCCTAAGACATCTAATATATCAAATAAGGAGGAAAGAAATTGCCGTGTAGAAGAAAGATCTTGAGGATGAAAATGAAAAACAAGCATTCCTCCTTTTAACGAGATACTTGGAAAGAAATCGCCAGTCTTTCCCCAAATTTTACTTTTCCATCCTTCTAAGAGATAAGCATAAGCAGTATCTTCTACAATGCTTGGAAACTCTGGGGAAGAAAATATTTTAGAGTAATGAGCAAGAGTTGCGCTAGCCGGTAGGCGTCTTTCAATATGTTCTCTTAATGCAGCGTGTTGTGAAAGGAGAGTTTGCTCTACCAAAGCTATTTTTGATCCTGGTCCTTTTCTTTCAGCAGGGATAGTAAAGCCTTGTAAAGTCATAAACTCTATAACAAGATTTTCTATTCTTTGTCTTGAGTCTGAGGGGGAAGGCGCACTAGATAGTCTTGTTTTCTCCGCCTCTAGTTTTTCTGCAAGAGAATGAAGTGCTCTTTTTGGAGATGCAGTTTGCTTATGCTCCTCAGAAGCAAGGACTCCTAAGAGCACACAAGGGCTTAAAGAAACATTTAAGAAAAGCAAAATCTGCATAGAGAATGCTTTTATATGTTGAATAGACATCTTTGCCTCCTCAACGTGCTTACCTTTTTTTAGGGATATTATCTGATTACAAAAACTTTAGAGTTTTTGCTTGGTAAGATCGTCTCAGCGTTGCCTGTATATTTTAAATATGAGCTCTTTCATAGGAAAGTTCAATAGGCTTAATAAAAGAGCAATTTATAAGTGTTTTGCAATAGCAATATCGTCTGGGTGAGCTTCATACTCATCCGGGTCATTAAAAGGAGCTTCTTTATATCCATGTTTCATATAGAAAGGGTAAGCGTTTGAAGAGGATTCTATATGCAAGGATGTATATCCTTTTGCTTTGAGCCATTGTTCACATAAGCTTAAAAAGTAGTTTCCAAGTTGTTTCCTTCTAAGGCTCTCATCTATCACGATAATGCGCAAGGCTGCTCTTTTATCCTGCCACAGCTGGATATGCGCGTATCCAACAATATGAGTACCTTGATAAAATACAAAATGCTTATGATCTGGGTGCTCAAATGTCCATGTATAAGGATCAGAAAGAGATAAAGCGTCAAAGAAATATTTTTGACGAAAAGCGCGTGCTGCTTTCCATTCGTCATGATGCGTGCAAAACCTAATACACAGGCCATTAAAACCAGCTTTTTCTAAAATCTTTTTAATGAAAGTATCTTTTGCTAGGGTATAGCCTGGTAAAGAGCCTTCTTTTTTATGTAGGGATTTTTGAACCGCTAAATTGAGCTTTAA
>CAYUAL010000157.1:0-2591 GCA_964442815.1 uncultured Alphaproteobacteria bacterium
AGCTGTATGTATTCTCATATTCTTCCTTTTAAGCCTAAAAACTATTAAATTTACTTTTTATAATTCTGTTACCTAACATAGAAAGAGGCTCACATAACTTTGGATGATCCTCATAGATTTCTATCATCCTTAATAATTCGCAACAAACAAATAACAAGCATACTTTTGCATGCCCGCTGGCAAAGTACTCCTTAAAAAAAGTTCTAATTTCAGAAGCTGTTTTGGGTGCTAGTAAGGCAAAACAGTATAAAAAACAGATATCTAACCCTATAGGCCCCCTTCCCCACCCCTCCCAATCTAGAAGGTATGGGCCCTGGGATGTAAGGTTTTGCTAGTTTAAGTCCCCATGTATTGTACCCCACTCTTGTATTTGGCAATCTAAATTTCCATATCTTTCTTCAATTCTTCTGGTAATAAGGTCCTGTCTGCAGCTTATAAAAGCTGTAGGCTGAATAGAAAGAGACTCTAGCTGCTTTTTTAGATGCTGTAGCCAATTAAGAGGCAATTCTATTTCATTCTCTAAGTAGCTCTCTTTAGAAAAAGGTGATTCTGATATATAACTCATTAAAAGGCTTACAATATATGTGTCTTCTTCTTGCCAGATGCCTCCTTTGTAAAGACAGGGCTTTTGAATGTTTTTAAGACAGTTTGCTTGTTCAACTCTGTTTAAATAAGCTTCAGCTAAATCGTACCTATTAAAAGAAGCTACCTTTATCCATCTTAACTGATTGTCTTCTAGGCGAAAAGCTTGGCCGACAGACTTGTTATGCCAACCGTAGCGAATCTCTCCAAAGAAAGAACCTTCAAGCTTTCTTGCTGCCTTTATAAGCGCTGTTTTTAAGACAAGGTCTTTCTTATCATGAGACATTGGTCAAGCATTCAAATTTTAATATTTGACATTATGACATCCTTATAAATTCTTCTACCCCTTCTTGTCTGAATCTTTTAAGACGCTCTGCTATTAAAATAGCATGTACCTTGTTTATGCTTTCTTCTAAGTCTTCATTAACTATTAGGTAATCATACGTAGGCCATTGCCTTATTTCCTCGTAAGATTGGTCCATACGTTCTTTTATCACTTCAGCAGAATCTTGATTTCTTATTTGGAGCCTATTTTCGAGCTCTTTATAAGAAGGAGGCAAAATAAAAACTCTAACAAGATCTTTTCCTGCTTGGTGATAAAGCTGCTGTACGCCTTGCCAATCTATATCAAAAAGAATATCTTTTCCTTTTGAAAGCTTGTCTTCCACGAACTTTCTAGGAGTTCCATAATACTGCCCAAAGATATAAGCATACTCTAAGAAGGCATTTTCTCTGATGTTTTTGTCAAAGTTCTCTTTATTTACAAAAAAGTAGTCTTTTCCCTCTTCTTCCCTTGATCGCTTAGGCCTAGTGGTCATAGATACAGACAAATAGAGATCCTTATCCTTTTCCAACAACCCCCGAGCAATAGAAGTTTTTCCAGCTCCAGAGGGAGAAGATAAAGCAAGCATTAAACCTTTCCTTTTTAAAGTTAGTTGGGTAGGAAAAAAAGGTTCTATTCTTTCTGTATTCTTGTTTAAGGATAAAGCTGCCGATCGCATTTTTCTCTCCTCTTAAAGCATTATTTTATGATTGTAAGTACCGTTGTTACTTAAAAGCTGAACTTGTACTGCTTCAGGGAATAAACTTTTAAAAAGGATTCTAATTTGTTCCTTAAAGTTTATATTTAACCAATCTGCGCAAAATGTTGAGGCAGTTTTAAGGAAGAACGTCTGTTGTGTGCCTTGGACATTATCTAGATCAATCGTTACATCCTTAAACCAACTACTATACATAGATGATCCAAAGGTCTTTAAAAGGGCCTTATGCACTCTTTTGCTAAGCTCACCCCCTTTTCCTTCTTCGATTTTTCGGAAAAGTTCTTCCTCTTCCTGCCGGATCATACAAGGCGTCTTGGTAACTTCGATTTTCTCCCCATGGGTTTCCTCATAGTCCTTCGCATAGTCTTCAAAGATAGCTTTAAGAAGATACCCAGATTTGTTTTTAATCCCCTCCCCTTTTATCTTCTTTTCTACGTAGCTTAGGTTTTTTAGAATCCGTGCTTGGTCAAACTTTTCTATAAGATCGATAGCTTTTTCTTCTTTAACGCCAAAGCTTAGTAATTTTTCTAGGATTTCTTGCTGAATGGAATCAAAAGGTTTCTCCTGGATTTTTTGTGCGCAAGTTTCTTCACCAGCAAGAGGCGTATTCTCTCGGGTAGCTTTTATTGATTTCTTTGAAAGCGCTTTCCTCAAAGCATTGAAAGATAACTTACACCATCCTTTCCAAGCTTCGAACCAGTCTAAGAAGAAACTTTGTTTCTCCATGTGATGTTTAAAAAATCTTTTGATTTCTTCTGAAATGGTCTTTTTATCCCAAAGAAGCTCGTCCTGAGCCCAAGATTCCCATCTTTCTTTTGCTTCTTCGAAGTTTACTGCTTTTAAAGGTAGAGGCTTTAAAGAAATTGGTGTTGTTTGCCAAAGGAACGGGTGTGGTTTGCGGGGTTGGGAGGTGGGGGGGGGGGGGGGGGTGGGTGTGGGTGGGGGGGGGGGGGGGGTGGGGGTGGGGGG
>CAYUAL010000157.1:2601-3026 GCA_964442815.1 uncultured Alphaproteobacteria bacterium
ATAACTACTAAAACTTCACTTACTATGAATATTTCTTTTAAACTTTCTTCAAAAGAAAACTCGCATGTTTGTTTGTTTATTATTGTATTATCTTTTATAACCATTATGCCATTTTGACACTTAGATTGTGCCAAGTTAGTTTGGGATAAGAAATAAGGATTATCTTCTGGCAGATCTAGAAATCCTATGAGATAGTTATAGTTTATAGAATACCAGTTAGTCCTGTCAGACTTATTTTTACTTAGGTTATCACATAGTAAAATATTAGAGTCTTTTAATTTTTTTAGGGATCTATTTATTGTTCTCGTAGAGTAGACATGGATAGAAGATACAAGACTTTCTACAGAAACTCTAACCCATTCTCCATAGTTTAAACGAGAATGCTTATTTCGTTTTGTTTGTAAAAAATAATGAATTTGTTGCAA
>CAYUAL010000158.1:0-2589 GCA_964442815.1 uncultured Alphaproteobacteria bacterium
TACTTGATTTATACTAAGACCTAGGCTCCTGAAATATGTTAATTCTTCTGTGAATTTTTGAGGATAAAATAGCCCTTCATATTCCCTATAAAAACCTAAGTCCCTAAAAAAACCTAAAGCTACATAAATAGCATCTAAAAAAAATGGATCACCAGATATAGGAGCTGCTTTTCCCCTTTGTAGATTGTCTAAAATCCTTAGAGCTCTTGTGATATGCACAAGGAAATGATCTACTTTTAATTGATTCGACCTATCAAATAGATAACCTGGCGTTGGAGAAGAAGAAGTAGAGTCTCTTATTAACCTTAAATACCAACTGACGGATAAAAAGAAATTTTCTAAAGTATACTCCTCAATAGTAAAACTATTGTTAGCAAGAAATACCTCTGATGCATTTAGTATGCCGGCCTTAGAATGCCTATTAGAAGCATTTTGATCATAGTGATTTAACATTTCAAACGCTCTCCTAACACGCTGGTTTTGAAGAGCAGGATTTTTTTGCATTTCTACTTCAGCTTCCTCAGGATCTTTATGCCTGAGGATAAAAGCGTTTATGATTTCTTCTGCAGCCTGCTGAGAGTGTGCAGGATCTTGAGAGGCAAGACCTTCTTGGATTCTTGTAATTTCAGGCTGGCGGTTTTTTGCGGCTGTTTCTATTTCTTCTTGCGTAAAAAAATCTTGAAACATTGCAAAAGAGTAAGAACAGAGCATTAACTCCAGCAACAGGATCACACAAAATATATATTTTTTGACGTAGAAGGGCTTTCTCATTTGGGTAATTTTCTTTTAAAGAAAATGTTTAAAACACATAATATATAATAAAAAGATGCAATAAATGCATTTGTCTTTGCCTATAGATATACATCTATATTTCCATTTTCAAGGATAAAGATTTTAAATGAGAAAAAAAAGAGTTTTACTTTGCTTTTTTCGGCCCAGTGGGCAATCTTTCAAAAGAATTAGAAGACCCGGCACGATTAAACAACCGGATCCAAAGCGTGCCACTTCCAAGTAACAAAACTAAAAAGCCTATGAGCCACCCAATCACAGGAAGAACGCTTACAGACATAATCACTATTATTCCTATGAGAAAAGCAATGAGCGAGTACTGTTCCCTGCTTTCTTGAGCATTTCCTTTCATCCCATACCAAGCTTTTTGAGACAGGATCCAAATCCCCAAAATCTTACTGAGGAAAAGGTATAAAATATAGGCAAGCAGAAGAAGAAGCGCCACAGGAATTCCTATGATCGTAATCAACAAAAAGAAAATAACGATGGGGATCACCACAAGGCCCACAATACCATGCAGCATGATTCCTACAAAAGGTATTGCAGAACTGGGAATGGCTGTTCTTTGCATGAAAAGCGGAAACCTTCTAAATAAAAGGTACCCTACAACAAATAAAATGACGCCCCAAAAAAGAGTACGCACCCAGGAAATAGAATCATCATATTTTGTAAGAAAGTCTAAGCCTTTTTTGGCTTGGAAAAATTTTTGGCCCATATTTTGCTGGGCTTGCAAAGCATTTAAAAGCGTCACTTTTTCTTGGCTACTTAAGAGATCCTTAGAAGAGATATAGCCCCCTTCTTCTATGCGAAGTGCTGCGTCTTTTGGATAATAAAGCTGCCCTTCTATACGCGCTTCCTTCCCTATGATAATTTTATCTGCATCAATGTAAGCGTCGCCATTTATGACGCCATTTATTGTAATACGATGCGCTTTTACATAAAGATCTCCGTCAACATCTCCTTTCAAAAAGGCTTTATGCGCATCTATTTTGGCATCTCCTTGGATAAGAGATTCGGAATCTGTATAGAGGGTCCTTCCTTCAAAATTTAAGTCCCCTTTTATAATTCCATCTAGACTTAATTTTTTAGAGACAACTAACGTATCATCTTGGATTGTTGTGGAAACATCCACGTCTTCTCCTAAAGCAAGCAATTGCCCACCAATTTCAGTAGGCACAATCACAGACTTACCAATAGCAATAACAGAAGACGCATCCGTGGGGGGCACTACAAGGTTTAAGCGAAAGAAGACATCCTCGTCCTTTTTTATATTCTTGCTTTGTTCATTTTTCTGATCTGCTGCTTGCACATTACTAGATAGCCCTATACTCAAACTAAAAAGCACGGAAATTCCTATTAGTATTGATCCTAAAAAAGCACGCAAAGCCATTTTTTCTCCCTTTATAAATAAATTTATGCGAATTTTACGCCTCTTCTTAAAAAGGCACAAGGGTCTACTTTTTAAGTATTTCAGCTAAATACTTTTAACTCTTTGTTCTTACTTATTTTTCTAAAAAATAAATAAATGAAAATAAATAGTATTGCCTAAATAAAATTATAAAAATATCATAGTAATATAAATTAAATATGAAATAAGATCATAATAAAAAATATAAAAAGGGGAGACTTAATATGTCTAACAATTTACATCTGTCTAGTAATTTACTTACTTTTGGAGGCACAAGTAATACCGTAACCGTTAACTATTTTCCAACAGATTTAGGAGGTCAATTCATAGGATGTAATGCGAGCTCTGTACTTTCCCAAATTTGGGTAACTAGTGGAGGAACAAAAACAACT
>CAYUAL010000158.1:2599-2993 GCA_964442815.1 uncultured Alphaproteobacteria bacterium
CTTATGGGGGGAATGGGGGTAATCCAGCAGGATCAGTACAACTGCCTGCTAACGGGCTAGTGCGTCTTAAAGAAATTTACTTTGGTAGTTATAACGGCGAACAACTTATGAGCTATCTAGTGTTTGGGGTACCTGATAATAGCGGAAAAGAACAAATAATTTCTTTTGGGACTCCTTCTGCCAATAAACAATACTGCTGCGATATAGATGCAGCTAATCTTTGGGTAAAATTTTATGGGATCCATTATGGAAATCATGTCTACCAACTTATATTTGAATTAGCTGATTCAAATTAACTGTATAAACTTTCATTTGTAATGGACTTTCTATAACAGTATCGCTTCCATTTGGATGCTCCCATAAAACAAGCATACACACCGGAAAAATATGGAGA
>CAYUAL010000159.1:0-2929 GCA_964442815.1 uncultured Alphaproteobacteria bacterium
ATAGTATCCCTATTTAGTGCAAGCCAAGAGATCGTCCTTGATGCCTATAGATTAGAAAGCTTAGAACCTGGCCAACATAGTCATGGGATCACAGCTAACGTTTTTGGATACCGGCTAGGTGTCGTTATAGCCGGAGCAGGCGCTCTTTATATAGCAAACTATGCAGGATGGTTCTGGGCCTATGCTGCAATGGCTTGTTTCATCGGATTAACAGCTTCCGTTATTTTAATTCGTCCAGAACCTCCTCGCCATACGACTGATCTTATGAAAGAACGCCAAGAAAAAGCTCTTTCTTTCTTAAAGCACCATAAAAATTGGTCTCCTTCCTTTGCTCGTATTGCTGCGTGGATTTATGGGGCCGTTATTGGACCTTTCAGTGAATTTATGCTGCGCCCAAACTGGTTCTTAATCATCTGTCTCATTTTAATTTACCGCCTAGGCGATAATTTAATAAACAATATGCTGAACGTCTTTTATTTAGATATTGGGTTTTCCATAATCGATATTGCGAATGCAACTAAGATTTTCGGCGTTATAGCAACAATTATTGGAGGCATAATAGGAGGTCTTGTTTCTTATCGATTTGGCTTTCTGAAAGGCTTATTCATTTGTGGGCTTCTTCATGCGCTCTCCAATACTATGCTCATTTTACAAGCACAAATCGGTCCAGATATTCTCCTGCTGTACACAAGCATCGCCTTTGAAAACACCACGGGAGGGATGACAACAGCTGCTTTTGTTATTTATCTCTCAAGCCTTTGCCATAGATCTTTTACGGGAACCCAATATGCACTCTTATCTGCTTTATGGTATTTATCCACCAATTTAGGAGCCATAGGGGGCACTATCTCCGAGCATACTACTTGGGTTACGTACTTTACATTAACTGTGCTTGCTTCTTTGCCAGGTCTTTCTCTTTTAACAATCCTGTGGAAACGAGAAGAAAAAAGATAATCATTTTTTCTTTTGACTTGCTGCTTTGTTCCTGTTAGGAATGTCTTCATCGTAGTTTTACAAAGCGGGCGTAGCTCAGGGGTAGAGCACAACCTTGCCAAGGTTGGGGTCGAGGGTTCAAATCCCTTCGCCCGCTCCATCCGTCTTCACGCGGAACGCGCTATGGCGTGATGTTACGCCGAAGCTTCATTACGCTGAGGCACATTTTGTGCGAAAGCGGAAGCGAAGGTGGACTAAATGATAAACCTTTTCCCATATTATATTCGTGCCTCGGCTGGCTTATACCAGTAAGACAGTCAAAATTTTCTAAAAATTAATCCCTTCAAAAATGCGATTATTATTCGCATTTTAAGCAATTCATCTCATAACATCCTATGCAAAAGGGCACCCACATAGGTTCTTCCCGGGAACAGCATTTACATTTCCAATCAGATATAGCTTCATTCTTTAAATTTTCTTGTAATACAGATAAAACCTGCACCGGATTCTCTCCTTCTTTTTCCATAATTTGAGACTGTAACGAATAGTAGTAAGCTCCCCTTTCATGTGACGAAATTGTCTCTAAAGAAGCGCGTGCTTCTCCCCACAATTTAGAATGAAGAGCTGCTTCAGCCACAAGTAAAGCTCCTATAACCGAGTTGGGTTTTAGTTCTTTTAAATATTTTGCTTTGCGAAAGGCCTCCAAAGCGTCACCTGCTATACCTAATGAAATATAAAGGCTTCCGACTTCTCTATCTTCTGTCTCTTTCCAATTATTTTCCAGAACTTTACATGCTTTACTTATTTTCCCTTCTTTCACAAGCATCTTCACATAAGCAAGAGTAATCGCTACTGAGCTTGGATTGAAATCATATGCGTAAGAAAGTAGTTCAAGTCTCTCTTCTGTGGATATTTCCTGCTGTTCAGCTTTTTTATACCAAATATAAGCTTTTAATTGATTCTTTTGTTGTTTTTGGAGCGTATTAATAGGCTTTAATTTCTCTGCATAAGAAGCTGCCTCCTGAAAACTTTCTTTTTCTAAAGCGATACATGCTAATAGAAAAAGAGAAGCTGGCGCATGTTCTTTATATTGAAGAGAACTCAACGCATTTTGTTTTGCAAGGTCAAATTCTTTTTTCTTAAACTCCAAACGAGCTAAATTAAAAAAGCCCAGGTATTCCCCTCCCTTATAAAGGGATATTTTTGTATATACTTGATGTGCTTTATCTGGTTCTCCTTGCTTTTCATAGGTTTCTGCTTCTAAACATAACCCTAAAACAGGAGAAGGTAATAAAGTTTGTAACTTTTGGGCTTGTGCTATAGAGGTTGAGTTTTTTGTACTCTCTCCGTCTTCCTGGATAGTAAGTAAAAGATTATAACCCTTGTTAAATCTTCTAATTTTGTGGGCTTGTATAAACCTTTTTGGTAAACTCCAAAAATACTGACCAAACAAATAAATAAAAGTAAACAAACTACTTAAAAGGAACAACCCTCCCAGAAAAACGCCAAACGTTGTATGAATACGATACCCCTGCCATTCAAGGACGATTTCGCCAGGCGTATAAGCAATAAAAAGAGCAACACCAAGAACAAAGAATAGCTTCAAAAAAAAGATTATAAATCTTAGCATGTATTATTCCTGTTTTTCTTTGGTAGTGTTTTCTTTTTCTAGAGATGCCGCCTTCTTCTCAGTAGAAACAGGGACACGCCCTAAGGCTCTCCAAAAAACAAGAGCCTCCAATTTACGAATTGCCTGTTCCGCCCTAATATATATTTTCGCAGAATCCCCCCAAGAAAGACCAACTTGCTGAGCAAATGAAGGCAATTTCTCAAATATATCTACTGCTTGAATAACATCTCCCCTACTTAGAAAAGCTTCCATTTCTGATAAATAGTACGAAAGGCTGTCTTCAGAAGTATCACTTAAATCTATAGGACGAATACTTACAAGATCAAATATTTTATTTTTTACTTCTTGCCATGTTGTCTTAGGCAC
>CAYUAL010000160.1:0-2861 GCA_964442815.1 uncultured Alphaproteobacteria bacterium
AGATCTTAAATGCCAAGATTTTGCATATGCTTCCTTTTTCTGAAGTAAAAGATCGATTTCCTTCTCTCGGGTTAAAAGGCGTGCCCTCTTCCTTTTGGGAATCTGTCCGGGGAAATCTTTCTAAATTTTCTGATATTCAGAAATGGCATAAAATTGTTTTTGATACTTCTTTCCTTCCCTCTCCTTCTTTTTCAGAGGAAGATAAAGCCTATATAAAAGAAGCCTTTGAGCTCCTTCCCTCTTCCCCTTGGTCGTCAGAGACTTGGAAATCTTGGACAGACACCCTGAAAGAAAAAACAGGCCGGAAAGGAAAAGCTTTATATATGCCTTTACGCGTTGCTATTACTGGAGAAGAACATGGTCCAGAAATGAAAGATTTTCTCCTTCTTATAGGCTATGAACTTGCTCATAAACGACTTAAAAACATAATTTATTAAAATGACCTCCCTTCGCCTTTACAATACTGCTACCCGTACAAAAGAGACTTTTGTCCCTATTGATCCTTCTGACGTGCGTTTTTATATTTGCGGGCCCACAGTGTATGACTTTGCTCATCTTGGGAATGCGCGTGCGTATGTCTCTTTTGATGTTTTGTATCGTGTCTTAAGGTACCTGTATCCCAAGGTAACCTATGCCCGTAATTTGACAGATGTGGATGATAAAATTATCCAAGCAGCCTTGCAAAATAAAGAAAGTATAGAAAGCGTCACAAAACGCACAACAGAAGCGTTTCACGTAGATATGCACTCTCTTAAAAACCTTGCTCCTACCATTGAACCACGGGCTACAGAGCACATTCCCCATATGATTACAATGATAGAAGGTCTTATTGAAAAAGGCTTTGCTTATGCTTCTCAAAATCATGTCCTGTTTCATGTCTCATCGGATTCTACATATGGAAGTTTATCTAATCGCTCTGTCGATGAAATGATAGCAGGAGCACGTGTGGAAGTTGCCCCTTATAAACAAGACCCTATGGATTTTGTTTTGTGGAAACCTTCTACGCCTGATCAACCAGGCTGGGAAAGCCCATGGGGACGCGGACGCCCAGGCTGGCATATTGAGTGCTCAGCCATGAGTGCTGCTTATTTAGGGGTCACTTTTGATATTCATGGCGGTGGATTAGATCTTATATTTCCGCATCATGAAAATGAGCTTGCTCAAAGCACATGCTATCATGGAAAACCTTTTGTAAATTATTGGCTTCATAACGGGTATTTAGTTGTTAATGGTGAGAAAATGTCTAAATCTTTAGGCAATTTTTTTACAGTTCGTCAGATTCTAGAAAAATACCCGGGAGAAGCTATCCGGTATGCTTTCTTAAACACGCATTACCGCCAGCCTTTAGACTGGACAGATAAAGGCATTCAAAGTGCTAAGCAAAGCTTAGATAGGCTTTATCAAGCTCTTAGATATACGCCTATCTCTAGTTCCACTCCCGCAGAACTTTCGGAGATTTTTCTAAATGCTTTGCTAGACGATCTTAACACACCTTTAACCCTTAGCGTATTACATGAGCTTGCTTCTGAACTTAATAAATCCACTAATCCTGCTGAAAAAGAAAAACTTGCACACACTTTAAAAACCTCTGCTAACTTTTTAGGGTTGCTAGAAGATGCCCCCACTACTTGGTTTCAAGCAAATAAAGAAGAAGCTTCTTGCTCCCCTAAAGAAATAGAAGTTCTCATCGAAGCACGCAAAAAAGCTCGGCTGGAGAAACGTTTTGAAGATGCAGATATCATACGTAAAGAACTCTTATCTAAAGGCGTTATATTAGAAGATACTTCTTCAGGTACTACATGGCGTAGAGTTTAACTGATAGACTTAGGAACTTTGTATGGCAAGTGTTAATATAAACTCTCGTGAGCAAGATACTTTCCCTCCTATAAAAGACTATGAATTCCTCCAAATAATAAAACATCCCCGTTCTTGTGTATCTTTATTTAGTTCCCATACTGGGCTTTTAGGATTTTTAGGTTGTTTCGTTTGGCTATCTTTATTTGGAACAACCGACCCTCTTGTTTTTACTCTAATTACAATTGCTAGTACTGCTCTTCCTGTTCTAATAGTGGATATGGGGTACTACAAAGTCTATAAAAATGAATCCACTGGCCTTGATTGGACCCAAGATAAGAAACCTTTTTGTTGGCAAAGAGTGTCTACAAAACTTATAGGTTTATACAGCCTATGGGGCATTATTGCTTTTTCTTACTGGCTTTTTCCTGAATATAATACAGAAGGCTACCAACCTTTTTATCATAGCTGTCTCATGAGTCTTGCTTTTTTACTTATTGGCGCTTTTTTTTACATCTCCTTTATAGATAGAAGAATGAAAGACCCAGAAGATGGCCTTTACAAATGGGGCTGTTTTCTTCGTAGAAAAGCCAACAAACAGGATAAGCCCTTTATTATACAATATTGTTTAAGCTGGGTCGTAAAGGCACTCTTCTTACCCATTATGTTTGTTGGGCTTGTAACCAATATTAGTAGTCTTTCCAGTGTATCTTTCTTTGGAAGATCCTTCTTAGAACAAGTGGATTACCTCATATGTACTATCTTTACAATAGATCTTCTGTTTGGAACCATAGGATACATTATGACATTTCGTTTATTCGATTCCCATGTCAAATCCACAGAGCCTACCTTATTAGGCTGGCTGGTTACTTTGGTATGCTATTTTTCTTTTCCTTTTAGCAGTGTATTTCTTGCGCAAGCTATAGATAATGCAGATGCTTGGGCGAGCGTAGTTTCTCCGATGGCTTTGCCCGTGCAAATCATTTGGGCATCAATAATTCTTCTTTTGTTAGCTTTTTATACGTGGGCAACCATCGTTTTTGGAATCCGCTTTTCTAATTTAACCA
>CAYUAL010000161.1:0-2800 GCA_964442815.1 uncultured Alphaproteobacteria bacterium
AATAACAATTTTCAACATCTACCATAAGCAGTTCTATATGTAAACGGTCGAGCGTGGGTCTGTTCATGAAAAGTTTAAATCATCTTCATATCTTTTCAAACCACCACCGCGGAGGCGGAGGCCCATACCTTTGCCGTCATTCCAAACCGCGAGCGATAGCGAGCGAGATTTGGGACCCAGCACAAATGGGATGGCGTACCTGTCCACCGAAGCCTTGGCATAGGTGGAGCCATCACTGTATAAGGTGAGGACTTCCGCCGTCGCTAAAGCTATGGCGGACAAGACGTCCTCTCATTTGTGCTGGGCCCCAGGTCTGCGTTCGCAAGCTCACTTGCCTGGGATGACGGTGGAAGGGTGAGAGTAAACCCTTTTTTAAACCACCTCCATAAAAAATGGGAAAACCAAGATTGTTTGGTTTTCCCATGAGATAGAATTATAGGCTACGTTTTTTAGGCAGGTCTCCCTGCTTCTAATGCATTTGCTGCCGCAGCTGCTGCATCTGCTGCCATTTTTCTCCTGAGCAAGCGCAGAGTATTTTGAAACACAACTTCAGTCATCATTAGACGGGGTAGAATTTGATATCCCATTGTGTTTTCAGTTCTCCGCAACAACTGTCCCGTAGCTTCTGATAGAAAGCGCTCTCCCTCAAGAGATCCCCGCCATGCTAGATACGGATGAGCCTGGCGATTAGCTGTTGTATCGATGGGATTTCCAGAAATATTTAAAAATGCCAAGTAGGGAGAGGCCCACCTATGGGGAAGAAATGTTGGAACCCCACCTACCACCGCAGCATATCCATCAGGCTGTATATTTAGACTTTCTAAATTTAAGCTTTCTAGATTTCTATATCCATGTGCAATGTCCTTTAAGCCTTCTGATCCTATTGCTGGATTATGGCTAACATTAAGGTCTGTTAAAGATCTCTGTAATTGCATTGTCTGTAGGAATCTAATTCCTGCATCTCCCATATCGGTATTTCTAATGTTGAGCTCTACTAATCTTCTATTCGCACTAAGTCTTCCAATAAATCTTGCCCCCTCATCACCGATGGGGTTATTCGCTATATTTAAGATAGAGAGATGGGGAAAACAAGTTGGTAGAATCGCACAGTCTGCAGCGGTAAGAGCATTATCCTTTAGACTAAGACGTGTAACCCCAGAAAGCTCATGAGCCTGAGATAGCGCCCTAGCCAATCTCTGAAATGCCTCATTTCCAGGGGATTCTGGGTCTATGTTTAGACTGCCAATCAACTGAAAAGAAAGTTGGGTAATAGGCTTCTGGGTGTTTTGTTTTGTTAGAAAACTTCTTAAATGGGTTAAAATACCCTCCTCATCCTCAGGAACTTCCTTGAGATACATCACTTTCATATGCGAGTTATCTTGTCGATCCAAAGTGAATATAAAAGCATTTTTTGTTCTGTTTTTTGCTACTACGCTTTCTTCTCTCTGTACTAGACTTGCACTAGAAGATCCACTAGGTCCCTCCAAGTTAAGATCCGAAGCTAACACAAGATTATTAGAGATCATAAAAAATCCCAGAGATAAGCAAGTGGGTATTATTTTCATTTTATACTGCATTTCTTAAATCCTTTCAAAAAATTATTCCTAATTATCATATAGGAATCTTTTTATAAAATTTCAATGCTTTTAAATAAAATACTTTAAGGCCTTGAAAATAAAAAAATAGATCTTATATTTGCTGTAAGGCTGTTTGTTAAGAAATTTGGATAACAGTTGACTTAAAACTTAACTCCATGGGGGAGTTAATAATTAAAAATCATAAGGAGTAACGAAAATGAAACTTAAAAATGTATTAACGACCCTACTAATTGCAGGTATTTTGATGCCTCAGGTTTCCATGGGTATGGACGACGATGCTAGTGGTAGTGCTGCTTCTGCAAGCGCCCCTATCGCTGGAATTCATATAGATGAGGTAGAAACCTTCCTGCCTATAGTTGATCTTCATCAACTTAATGGAAACAGGCTGCTAAATTTGGCTAAAGTAAAGGGGGGGAAATACGATAGATGGGTGCTCGAGAATCAACATTGCGCTTTAAACCAAAGCGTTGTTGATTTAGCAGGAGCAAATGTGGGTGTTGGGTTGTATGATAGCAAAAGCGGTCAGCCTTTAGTTGAAGTTGCAGGTTTTCCGGAACGTGTTTATCTTATGACATCTGACAAAAGAACTAAAAAGGAAATAGAGAAAGATGAGCCTCAGGGGCCAACAGGTCGTGTTCTATTCGATAAAGAAAAGGAAAAAAAGGCAGAAATAGGTATGGCTATCCTCTCCGACCGCTTGAAGTTAGTTTCAGAAATGGTTCAACCTAACCCACAGCCAAGTTACTGGCGTGGTGAAAGGGCTATTTCACCTGCAAACACTACAGAACAAGTTTTCGTCTTTACCCAAGGAAAAGGAGGCATCCTACCTGCAGTGAAAGGTCTTAATTTGTTGGGTCAACTTCAAAATGCCACTCGTATAGATTTTGCTATTACTGATGATCAATCATTTGTAACTATTAAGTATATGGGAAAAATGAGGCCTCATGCTCTTACTCCTATTACAATTAATGTACCGCTTTTTCCCTTTGGTAAAGAATTAGACGCAGCTGTAAGCGAAGTGCAGATGGAAGCCCAGATAATCCCTGAGGCTTTGCCAGAGTATAAAAAGACTGAGCTTGATGCTATTTTAGGTGAAGAAATTGTTCACAATACGGCATCTATAGACTAAAGGGTGGTTAAATCTACTTTTCTACAAAACGGTCAAAGAGGAATCTTTGACCTTTTTTTTATGTCAGAAAATG
>CAYUAL010000162.1:0-2798 GCA_964442815.1 uncultured Alphaproteobacteria bacterium
TTTGATGGAACAGAAATTGAAGGTCTTCTCGTCTATCCTTTTGATTACAAGGCAGGAAGGAAGTATCCACTTCTTATGTAAGCGTCAGAGCAACCGCCTATAGAGATAAAGAACTGCCCTCAGTAAAATTTTGAGTTTTCCCATAGAGAGGTTGCGAGGGCTTCCAATTGTAGGGCAACAGCTCGCTAATTCTTTTGTTGGGGTGAGTAGGAATTCGCTCAAGTACGTCCGTTAAATAGTGGTAAGGATCCACATTATTTCTCTTGCACGTTTCTACAAGCGTATATATGGTAGCGGCTGCCTCACCTCCTTTGGGCCCTCCCATGAAAAGATAATTTTTTCGGCCAATCACAATGGGCTTGATCGCTCTCTCCGCCCTATTATTATCAACCTCAATGCGTCCATCTATGAGAAATGTATTTAAACCTTCCCACTGATTCAGCGCATATTGAATGGCTATCCCTAGACGACTCTTAGGCGATGCCCTTTTCTGATGATGTATGAGCCATTTATGGAATTTCTTCAAAATAGGTTTAGAATGTTCTTTGCGAAGTTTCTTCCTCTCTTCCGCTGTGTAAGCGCCATCCCGCGCAATATGCTCAACTGCGTAAAGTTCGTCAATCATATCCACAGCTTCCTGAGCTATAGAGGTGGGGTCTATTTTTAAAGCCTCAATAAACTTTCTCCTGACATGCGCCCAGCACGCAGCGGGTTTCATCTTCTGCTTTTTCTGGGAGAGTTCCTTCTTAAATAGCTTCTTAAACCCTGCATACGCATCTGCTTGTAAAACACCCTCACTTTTTTCTAAGAAGGTCTGCGGGTGTTTCCCCTTCCGATCTGGTGTATATTCATAAACCGTTAGCTCTGCTTTCTTCTTATCCTTTGGAGAGGTGTAGGCCCAAAAACGTGCTATTTTTGTTCTTCCCAACCCTTCTTCTATTGTGGGCATGGGCGTATCATCTCCAAAAATATGATCTCTCCCCTGAATCTCTTCCTTTAAACAATTAATAATGGGAAGAAGTTCAGAGGCTGCCTTCGCCTCCCACCCCCATAGGGTTGAGCGTGTTACGGGACACTTCTGTCTTCCAAACCAACCTTCCTGACGGTAGAAGGGCATATGGTCTGCAAACTTACTCATCATCACCTGGGCAATCAATCGTGCGGTAGGGAGACCTTTATCAATAGGCTGAGCAGGAATTTCAGCCCTCTTAATACCGCCATAGCACTTCTTGCAAGCATATTGCAACCGGACGTGTTGCTTAACCTGCAAGGTGGCAGGAATAACATCTAGCTGTTCTGTCTTAATTTCCTGTATCTTTTCCATAAGCTCATCACACAGAGGGCACCTCTTGTCTTCCTCAGAAAGGTCATATTCAACCCTGACCCTCTCTAAATGTTCCGGCAATGCCTGGCGGCCAGGGTGTTTTTTCTTTGGTCCCTCTTTACGACGAACCTTATGAGGATGCTTGCCTTTCTTCTCTGATTTTTTCCCGAATTTTTCTTCTTTTAAGAGTTTTACCTCTCCCTTTAATTCTTCTGTTTCTTGTCTTAGTTGAATATTTTCTTGTTTTATCTGTTGGTTTTCTTCTCGTAAAATTGAAACTTCTTTCCTCAGTTCTTCATTTTGATAACGAAGGTCCATGACCTCTTGTTGAAGGAGGAGGTTTTGCTGCTGAAGTTGTTGGACCGTGGAAACAAGCCCATCAATGATATCTTTTAGGATCTCAGTATCATTAGGGAGATCATTGCGGTTATATTTTTTATCAAACCAGAAGCTCACTCTTTATTATTCCCCTGTTTAGATGCGTTATTTTATTTTCAAAATACTGCTTTGACAATCCCCTTTTATTTCTCCTTTAGCTTGCATAGTCATAAACAAGCCCCTTGGCTTCTCCTATCTCCCAGCAGTTCAATCCTTGTATAAACGTCTGAAGGTGATAAGCATTCATTTCAACGCTAGAAGAGGCAAAAGATTTCGGCAGAATAAACGTTCCTTTCTCTAGCTTTTTTTGCCATAAACAGAATCCATTGGTTTGCCAATAGAGGATTTTTATAATATCCTTCCTCTTATTGTAAAAAACAAACAAATGGCCACAAAAAGGATTCTGCAGCAGAATATTTTTGACTAATACTGCAAGAGTCTGAGAGGATTTTCTCATGTCAACAGCCTGACTTGCGAGGTGGATCTTGAGGTTTGAAGGGATAAGCATCTTTTTTACCCCAACACAGCTTTTATGAAGGTTCCTGCTTCTTCCCATGTTCCTTCCGTCTCAAGCTTAAGCGTATGGCCTTGAGAAAATATAATCTCAATCTTTAAAGAAAAAGAGGTCTTCGCTTTTCCTAGAGGCTGAACGTCTATAAAGGAAACCAAAGGCTTTTTCTCAACCTTAGGACATCTTTCCCTCTGACTTAAAGGAATTCCAAGCTGTTTGCTCCATGTCCATAATGCCGCCCGGCTGATGTTATGTTGTTGGGTATATTCTTTTTGGTTTTTTCCACTCTTAAGAAAATCTTCGAGGGTTTCCTTCCAATGTTCGGCGCTCTTTCTCTGTCTTTTACTCATTGCTTTCCTCCTGTAATTTACAGAACGAAAGGTTATGTCTTTACCAGCTTCTCTTCCTAGAGGCACTTGCTCCGACGCTTACGATAAGAATCGGGAAAAGGAAAGACAACGGCGGCTTCACAAGAAGATAGTGCGAGGAAGCAAGACCCCGCAGGGTGCAAATAGAGAGATGTTGAGCGTTGCAAAGTGCGACGCGTTAACTGTAAAAACACCTCTAAAAACAGGTACATATGAG
>CAYUAL010000163.1:0-2773 GCA_964442815.1 uncultured Alphaproteobacteria bacterium
GCTATTACTTTAGCATTGGCAATTTTATAATGAGAGCCATAAGCTACCAATAATTGAGGAATACCCCATCTTAAAGCAGTTTCAAAGGAAGCAATACCATCTGTGGTTTTCAGAGGATGCAAGCCCCAGGTATCTCGAATATAGTCTTCCGTAGATATATCAACCTGCATACCTCCACTTTCCCATAATGGCCAGTTGATAGAAATCGTCTTTCCAAAGCGTTTATTTTTCTCTCGTAATTCGTCTCGTTGCTTTGCAAAATGATCCATGAATGCATTACCTGTAGCATAATCACTTTGACCTAAATTGCCTGCTGCACCTGCAATGGAAGAGAATAATATAAAAAAGTCTATATCTTCCTCTTTCGTCACTTCATCAAGAATTAATGTTCCCTGTACTTTTGCACCTAGTACCTCTTTAAAATCTTTCCAATCTTTCTTTAAAATAAAGTTATCTTTATTAATTCCGGCGCAATGTAAAATTCCATTTAATTCCTTAAACTGTCCTTTTGCTTTTTCAATAGCACTTTTAACATCTTCCTCTTGACTCATATCTCCTTGAAGATAAAGAACTTCACCTCCTAATTTTTTTAATTCTTCTAAGTATTCTTGTTTTTTAGCGTCTAAGGGTGAACGCCCAGTAAGGACTAGATTAGCTTGATACTCTTCTAATAAATACTTAGCAAAGATAAAGCCCAATCCTCCTAATCCACCAGTAATTAAGTAAACTCCTCTTTTACGGATAGGTATTGATGGAGATAATGGTGTATCTACTTCTATTCTTTGGAACCTTTCTACATACCTTTCTTTATTCTCATAACGAACAACAATGCTTCCTTCTCTATCTCCAAACTCGTTCTTTATTAAACTAGAAAGTTCTTCTGTTGATGTACGTTTTTCTTCAATGCCTACAACTTTACATTGGTAAAGAGGATTTTCTTGCTGTAAAGTCTTAGCAAATCCCGATATCATCTCCTGTAAAGCAGAATCATTACTGCCTGTATCATATATATGTAGTAACTTAACCTTTTCTTTTATCTTAACTTGTAACAACGCTTTAACTGTTTCAAACAGAGATTTCACTCCAACCAGCATTGATTGCTCAATATCTCTTTGGATGCCTTCTATCAAAGTCTGATCTAAATTTGTAGATTCGTGTTTCAAAGACCATAAATTTATTAGGTACTTTATCTGAATATCTTGCTCTTTTAGATCTTCTGCTAATCTAATAAAATCCACAGATTTTTGAGGATTAAGTTGATAGCAATCTTTTGTTAATTGCTTATACTCTTCCCCTGTTTTTAATTGAATAATGTGCTTATTGGGTAAGCTTTTTATTCCTAAAGTCTTTCTTAATATCTCTATACGATTATCATCATTATCAAATATTAAGCCGCTTTCTAAAATAACATTTTCTGTATTAGTATTCTCTGATAAAGTTTGTTTTTCCCAATGAGGCTGATAATATCCTACCTCTATTTTTTCCTCAGCTTCTTGATCTTGTTTATAAACACCTGTTTGTAAGGGTCTTGCATAAAAACCTGCTATCTTAACAACAACTTGTCCCGCCTCATCTAATAGCTTAAGGTTATATTTTTCTATATTTGTCTTTACGTTATTATCCTTCTCTGCTTGCGTTACATAAACATAGCAGTTCATAGGTATTGGCTTATTTATAGTAAGCTCATCAATCGCAAATGGCAGAGATAAAGTAGGATTATCTTTATCTCTTTCTAAGACAAAGCCAACTACTGCTTGTAAAGCCCCATCTAGTAAACTTGGATGCAACTTATAAGCCTTACTGTCAGATTGAATAGTAGAAGGTAATTTTAATTCAGCTATTATCTCTTTATCATTATATTTCAACCACTCTACAGTTTGAAAGCTATCCCCATAATGCATCCCTTGTTCATCAAGTCTTTTATAAAGATCTATCTTCTCTACTTTCCCTGTCAAACGTTCTTGAATAGCATTTAAATCTAAACTCTCAACTGGATTTAAAGCATTCTCTGCATAAATTAAGTTACCTTGAGCATGTATAACACCTTCTTGAGAATCTTCCTCTTTTATGCTTCTAACTTCAAAGGTTACATGGTTTTCTTCTGGATATAAAATAATATCAATAGGTACACTTTTATCAGTAACAGAAATTGGCTTAGCCCAAACTATATTCTTGATTGCCTTAATAACGCCTTTTTTCTTTGCTAGCTCACCAGCTACTCTCGCCATCTCTAAATATGCCACTCCAGGTAAAACCTTTATTCCCTGAACTACATGATCGGTTAAATAAAATTCTGCTCCTGTTAATACCTTTCTAAAGCTTTGTTCTTCCAATGTTGATTCATTGCTATCAATCATAGGATGTAGCGTATTAATTGCCTTATACGTGCTATTTAGTGCTTGAGCATTTTCAGAGATTGGTATCCAATATCGTTCCTTAGCAAACGGATATGTTGGTAAAGAAACTCTTTGCTTAGATTCTCCTTGGTGTAGTAATTCCCAATCTATGTCGTACCCTTTTACATAAAGATTAGCGAGTGCTTCTAGATTCTCCCGATATTGCTTGAGATCTTGATAATTAGCTTGCTTTAATTCTTCCGTTAACCCATGAAGAACCTTTTTATATATCGCTGCGTCTTCTGGTGTTTTCTTATCTACATTCCCTACAAAATAGTCTTTTGTGTTTTCTTTGTTTTGTATCTTTTCTAATACTACTTTTAATCCTTCAATAGATTCTACTATAAACGCATAGCGATAGTTAAAATGACTCCGTC
>CAYUAL010000164.1:0-2746 GCA_964442815.1 uncultured Alphaproteobacteria bacterium
GTTGATTATCCAGGATTTAATTTACGTCTTGCAAAATTTGCCAAGCGTAAATTAGCTCGAGATGAAGAGGGAGGACTAAGGTTTATCCTAGATATATTAGAAGAACAAGGTGTTCAGTTTCCTATAAAAAGCCATGGGATTACAGAAGTTAGACCCCCCATTGATATGAGCTGTTCTATATTAGCTCGTAACATTTTTAGAGAAAAATATTTTCGAGAATTAAGGCGTCTTTTAAGCCAACCAAAAGATGTCCGGGATTTTAAGGTTCTTCACTCTTTAAAAGACAGAATGAATCTTTATGAGGCATACATAAATCAAGCTTTAGAAGAAGGGGTACCTAACCTTGTAAGGTTAGAATTAAGACGCCAAAGAAGGAAAAATGCAGAGGAAAGTAGAATACAAAATGATGAGGCTCAACAGAGGAGAAAGGAGTCTAGCAATCAAAAACAAGAAAAACCTAACCGAACAAGGGGTCCTGTTACCCAACAATTCGCAAAGCAAGATCCAAGAATAAGTTATAATGTTGCGAAACATGCACGAGGAGCTCCAGCTGCAGCGGCTGCTGCTCCATCAGAAGCCCCTAATTTTATTGAAGACGAAGAGGCTTTAGTTGCCTCTTCTTCTACTTCTATCGAGACAGGACCTTTGGTTTATTTAGGAAGTAATAATTATCGCTTGTTTGTCGATATAATGAATGAGTCTTTAGGAGTCAAAAGAAGTGAATTTGAAGCTTTATTAGAAGAGTTACAAGGACCTAAACATAAACGCTCAAATGGTACAGGCCATACTTTTTATAGTTTGGTGCCAATTATAGATAATCCCAAGGTTGACTTAAGCTCATTCCAAGAATATGGCTTTTCTATTTCTGAAGGTCCAAGGGAAGAAGATATTAACGCTTTGCTTGAAGATCTTGGCTTAGAAAGCCAAAAACAAGGAATTACTCTAAGTGTTAAAAAGAATCAGGTAATCCCTGAATATCAGCTTAGGCAAATGAGAGAACATTTTGAGCGAGCCGGTTATACTTTAGAAACCGTAGGTCTAGTCCAGCGATAATATAGAGATTTAGGTTTTATATAATTTCTCCTTGACAGAGGGGCGCTGCTTAAGGTACGCAATATGCAACATTAGTCCTTATTAGAAGGGGGTGTAGCTCAGTTGGTTAGAGCGCCGGCCTGTCACGCCGGAGGCCGCGGGTTCAAGTCCCGTCACTCCCGCCACCCGCCATCGCGCAAATCGCACTAGGGCGTGGTGTCACGACGGAGCTTTATCGCGCTGAAGCACATTGTGTGCGAAAGCGGATGGCGTAGGTAGGCGCAACTGTCCTAAAATCCTTTCTATAGTTTCTACGTTCTTTGCACTTCAGTTGAAAGTCCGAAGCCTTGACGGAGATAAACTATAGAATATTATAAATCTTTTCCTTATTTTGCTGTACATTTCGTATTTGTATTGTACGAGGCTAATTATAAACTAAGGAAAACCATATATTTCTCTTGAATTTCATAGAATGTATACTTATTTAGTATAGTATTAATAAAGGTATTTTTTGAGGTATTTTAAAGTATGAATAAAATTTTAAAAAGTATAGCAAGTTTTGTTTTACCTTGTGTCTTAGGCGCATTTTCAGCTGAGGCGGCCCTTCCAGGAGGTGAGTTTGAGCAAGAAAAGCAGCAAAGGAAGGCTGTTTTACCCACATACGAGAGAGACGCTCTTGTGAAAGGCTGGAATGCATCTGAATATCACTTTAGGGGGATGGCTTCTACGCCTTATAGTCCTTTTCTAGCGACTGAGGTTCAAGCATGCATTGCTGATGGGTATGCGAGGCTTCTAGGGTTAAAAACAGATGATATAGAAGGCCAAGCAACGTGGCTTGCTGCTATACATTTTGCAAAACGAGGAATTGTTTCTCATCTAAATAGGTTACTTGAGCAGAAGGAAGGGGGGCTTGTATCATCTGCTTCTACCTCAATACAACGTACTACTGCATCAGAGCCAGATCGGAAATTACAAGGGGGATTTAGCACACCAACCCCAAGCCCTGCACAACCAAGCTCTTCGGGATTTTCTAAAGCTGATGCATTAGCTTTTCTCGGTTTGTCAGAGGGAGGTTTTGATAATGAAAGCCTTGTTTGGAAGCGGCATCGTACTATGCTTGCGTCATTTAGATATTCTCCTATGGAAATGAAGGCCAAAGAGCTTCTTCGTTGGTCTGAAGATACAGAAGGATTTTTGAGAGGTAAGATAACAGGGCCTGATTTTAGACGAGAAGACAAGTCTTATATTGCACACACTTTTAAGATTATGGCTGGTTATTATAGAACATTTGAACAGACAGGAAATCACCTGGATGAGATTGTCTTTTTTAGACTCCTTATTCCTTATCTTGATGGAGATGATAGAAATTGTAGAAGGAACTTTCTTGTTGGGTTAGGCATGCTTAATCCTTTGCCATCAGATATTATGTTAAAAGAGGAAAAGGTACCTTCTGCACGACCCGTTTCATATCCTTATTTCTTAGACGATAGTATATTTAAAGGCAAAAGCAGACATGTTCGTTCAGAGGGAGGATATAATATATATGAAGGGCCACTTTCAGGACGTGTCAACGGGTGTGGATTACAATCCTTAGGTATCAATGTAAAGCAATTTGTAGAGTGGTTTGATCAACACTATACAATTGAAACGCGACATGCTTTTAGAGACTTTGTTGTGGAGGGACTTTTAGGATCAGGTCATCTTCAGGATTTCT
>CAYUAL010000165.1:0-2681 GCA_964442815.1 uncultured Alphaproteobacteria bacterium
TTTATAAGAATCGCCACTTCATCGATGTTTACATCTTCTAAAAATAATTCTTTATCTATCTTTTTAGGAGACAAACGCTCTCCTCGAATGTCGCTTATATATTGAAGGAGACCTTGTGTTAAAAGGATATCTGCCTTTAAGAGAGCTATTCTTTGCTCTTCTAAAGATAAAGAAGAATCTTGGGACTGCTCTATAAATTTTTGATAGTCCTTTTCAATCCAAGCATAATCTTCTTTTTCTAACCCCTCTTCTTCACTATGTAAAAGTGTAGCTAAAACAACGTTCTCACAAGAAGTGGCCTTCTTTTCTGTTACCCATAAAGGCATAAAATTAAGATGAGCATAAAGATGCTCTACTTCCCTTAAAGGTAGATCAAATCGACCTGAAAAACCAAGCGTTGCCTCATGCCCTTCCAACAAATTTTGTAATTCCGTTGTTAAGGAAGAATCTTGCAAGACTTGACTAGACTTAGCTTGTTTAACTGGAAGCTCTTGCTCTTTTCCTATTTCTTCAGGTTCTATTTCTTCAAGTTTTTTTTCTTCTTGAAGGACTGCTGGTATTTCTTTTTCTTGCTCTTGAGGTGCTTGATCTTCCTTATGAAGCTTGTTTATTAACTTTCCATTATCAAACCAGAAAAAGCCTCCTGCTACCCCTAAAATACATGCTACCGCACTCCACAAAAGGGCTGTCCCCCAAATGCTTTTATGCTTAGCCCTGTGATTTGAAGAATGCGCTTTTTTGTTCTTAAGACGCTTTGGTGTTTTTGTTATCATGCAGCTAAGTATATCCTTCTTTGAGTATAGAAGAAAGAGATAACCAGAAAAAATATGGCTAGCTTATCTCTCTCCCCATTGTGTATATTTTTTAAATAACGTATTGTCGCGGTGCTAAATGTCATGCCGAGCGTGATTCAGCATCTTCAAAGAATATTAGGATCCTGAACCAAGTTCCGGATGACATTGTTAGTATCCAAAAGCACTTACGGAATTTACCTGTGAGAACACAAACCAAAAAGCCCTCTTTTAAAAAGCGAGAATATATCCCTTTTTTTACTCGTTTAAAACGTGACATTACAGGCTTTTTCCTCCTTATTGTAACAACTATCATCACCGTTTCTCTTTATACCTATGATCCTTATGATCCTTCTTGGAATACAGCAGTAAGTGCCCATACACAAAATAAACTAGGAAGTATAGGTGCTCATTTAGCTGATTTTTTATTTCAACTATTAGGCCTAAGCACGTGGCTCCTTATTCCTGTGGGATTGTGTTGGGCTATTCGCTTCTTTCTACCAAGAAAACCTTTTCTTTTACCTCATGTTCTAAGTCTTATCCTATCCTTAGGGTTTTGTATCCTTTTCTTAACTTCTCTTGTTTTTTATAAAATATCTTTTTTTTCGCTTGCGCATTTTCACTTTGTAGAGGGAGGCTTAGGTCCTCTTCTTTTCATGAACTTTAAAAAACTTCTTGCTCTTATTCCCTGGCAAACCCCTTCCTCTTTAATTGTTGCGCTTCTTCTTGTGTTTAGTGTTTTCTTTTATTCTATTTCCCTAGCCCTTCCTTGGCAATTTTGGCATAAGCTTTTTCATATCTTAGGTACGTGCATCAGTATTTTTTCTTCCACTTTACTTAACCTCTTAAGAAAAGCTCTTCCGCTTTTCTTCCCCTTGCAAAAACCTGACATAAAAGTCACCTCCCATTCCTTTGAAAAACCTCTTATGCGAAAGGATCCTCTCCTGGAACCTTCTTCAAATACTCCTAGCTCTTTAAACGCAGAAAAAAAGAATCTTTCCCCTCAACCCTTAGAATCTTCCTCTTCTCATGAGGAAAAAATTTCTCCCTTAAAAAAATCCCTAAAAATTTTTGAAAAAGCTAAAAAATTCAGTGAAGATAACACCTTAACTGCTCCCTCTTTTCTAGAGCTCCATGCAGAAGAGGACTTTTCCTTGCCTCCGCTCAACCTTTTAAAAGAACCTTTCCAAAAAAAGAATTCGGATGCCTTTTTATCTCCTCAAGAGCTCGAGAATAGAGCAAAAGAACTGGAAGCTGTTTTAGAAGAGTTTGGAATTAAAGGAGAAATTCATCAAGTTCGACCTGGGCCAGTTGTTACTCTTTATGAATTAACGCCTGCACCCGGTATTAAATCCTCTCGTGTTATTAGTCTAGCAGATGATATTGCTCGTTCCATGAGTGCTTTATCTGTACGCGTAGCCGTTATCCCTGGACAAAATGCTATTGGTATAGAACTTCCCAACGAACATAGAGAAACTGTTTTCTTGCGAGAATTACTCGAAACAGCTTCTTTTGAGCAAAGTGCCAGCCATCTTGCTCTTGCCTTAGGTAAAGATATTGGAGGAACCCCTATTACGGTGGATCTTGCTCGTATGCCCCACTTGCTCGTGGCTGGCACCACTGGGTCTGGAAAATCTGTTGCCATTAATACTATGATTTTATCTCTCTTATATAGACTACCTCCTCATCGGTGTAAGTTTATTATGATTGACCCAAAAATGCTGGAACTTTCCATTTATGAAAAGATTCCTCACCTCTTAGCACCTGTGGTTACAGACCCCAAAAAAGCTGTAGTAGCTTTAAAATGGACAGTTCGTGAAATGGAAGAACGCTACCGTTCCATGGCAAAGTTAGGTGTTCGAAATATTGATGGATATAATCTACGCATTG
>CAYUAL010000166.1:0-2640 GCA_964442815.1 uncultured Alphaproteobacteria bacterium
TTGATGTGACGCGTACTCCTTACTGTATGGTCACAATGGGAGGCATAAAGCTAGGAAGTGGCGTTCTAAACCACGGAGGTAATGCTAAAAACTATGCATCCTTAAAAAGAACAGGAGGCCTAAAACATAGCTATTACCACGTGCATTGGACTATTTATCCAATTACTTACTGGCTCGAGGTTCTAACGGATTTTGCTTGTTTAGAGAATCTTAATATAGATCTTGCCTATCTCACGGAGCTTGATCCTACCTGGGGGGATGATGAACTTAGCTTTATTTTAAATCCTGAAGCGATTCTTTTTGGTAACCCAATGGCCCAATCAGCTTGTGCGGCTGATTGTTTAGCTGCAACTTCAGGTTTTCCACAAAATGCTTTGTTTTGGTGTGGGGGATGCCAAGGCAGTCTTTATCCTTTTGATGGAACGGTTTCTGCTCATGTGGGAGGCGTACAAGCAAGCCTTCTCATTACGGAACGTTTTATTGCAAAGCTTCATAGAGAATTACTCCTATGGGGAACAAGTGGAGCAGATGGATTATGTATGAAATATCCAGCTCCTCTTATTAAGAAAGATCAATACAAAACACAGATGGTCTATCCCATCCCAGCAACAGGGGGACCTATGGCATGTAATCCTTTAGGAAGAACAGAAGTTGTTCATGGAATGGGTAAGGAGTTTCCTATGAAGGGGGAAGATTTTGGGTATCTGATTTGGAGAAAACGAAATTGCTGCGTGATTTAATTTTATTCCTTCTCATTGTCTTCTATAGCTTTAATATAAGAGCGGAAGATGCTTCCCTTAGTGATATTTCTAAGCAAGGAGAAGCATTCGCTAAATCTCTTCTAAATGAACAAAAGGAAGCTATCCAAGAAGCAGCAGATAATCTCTCTTTCTCTAAACAAGAGGACATTTTTGAAGACACAAATAAGAGATCTAGCTCCTTTTTAAAAAGAACAGATCACCCTCAACTTTTAGTATTTGTGTCTTTTTCAATGCCTTTTAAGTCTCTAGTGACTCTTGCCAAAGAAACAAAAAGGGCAGGGGGTATTCTTGTTCTACGAGGCTTAAAAGCGCATAGCTTTAAAGCAACTACTTCTGCTTTACTACCTGTTATTGAAAAAACAGGACAAGGCATTCTTATAGATCCGCTGCTTTTTCGTCAGTTTGATATTCATAAAGTACCAAGCTTTGTTCTAACAAAGCATCAAGAGTGTTTTCCTCATCAATCTTGCGTAACCCAAAAATTTGATAAACTTACCGGACATGTGTCTGTTCCATATGCTTTAGAAGAAATTTCCAAAAATGGGGATCTAAAAGAAGAAGCAAAGACTTTTCTTAAGAAGCTAAGGGAAAAATCATGAAGATTTTAGGTATATGTCTTTATCTTTTTTTTATCCTTAATTTTGAGAGTCGAGCTGGTATTGAGTCTGCTTATGGACAAGGACAAGCCTTTGGCAGTTCTCTATTAAAGCAGCCTGGCCAAGGAATGAGCATTTCTGAGGTTGTTCCTCAGTTTAATTCGAACCCTGCAGAACAAAATCTTTCTGCCTATGATTTAGATGATGCAAAGAGAAGTGTTTCTTCAAGAAGCGAAGTCGCTCAATTTGTAAAAGATTCTTCTCAACGAGAAAAAAAGTTTTTAGGGTTTCATAAAGAACAATGGATTTTAGACTCTGGTAGATATTCTGAGAATCCTCTTGCTTATATACAAGGGTATTATCCTGATTGTGTAGAAGTTGATGACCTATCAGGATCTCAAATAAGTTCTCGAATAGAAAAGTGTGAAGAATCAGGGCAACCCGTCCAACATACATGTCATATTGATAGAATTGTTACTATAAATCAAAGCAGAACCGCTGTTCATCATTCATCTATTCATTTTTATTCTCATGGATGGGGAGGGGGATTAAGTCGTAATGCGGTCACAGGACAAAAATATGATTCTGCAAATACGGTAGCAGGAGGAGGCTACGCAGCGTCTACTTCTTTAACGAATCCGATTTCTCCTTCTCTTTATAATGAAATTGAAAGAATCGATCTTGTAGGTGTAAGGCGATACACAAGAGGTATCGGAAATCCTGCACCCTATGTTTCTATGACACCAAGTGGCGTAGTAAACATTCGAACAGGCCCCTGGCTTGATGGATTTGCAGAGGTAGATATTACCTACCGTGTTCCTTTGAATCCTGCAAACGTTCATGAAAGTATACAATCAACGTGTGATCCACTAGAAGACCAAACAGACCAAGGAATTTGTGACTATGAACAAGAGGTTGTTACTCAAGGAGCAGAAACAAGAAATATTAGTGGATTTCCTGTTTATAAAGACTGGTGGCAGAAAGTAAGAACTTACCAATGCTATTCTCTATCTTTAAATAATTGTGATCCTTTAAGGGCACAAGGCTGTAGTCAGATAGGATCAGACTGTAAAAGCTGGATAGGACAAACATGTACCGTTTTTGCCCAAACGTTCGAGTGTAGTTCTCATACTCTTCAAGCAGTTGCCACTAAGCGTTTAAGGTGTGGATCTCAACCTTTCTGCTTGAGCGGAGAATGTATGGATACAAGATACTCTCCCAATCAAGAATTGGCGCATGTTCTTGCTAAAATGGCTATCTTTAAGGAAATACAAAATGAACTT
>CAYUAL010000167.1:0-2638 GCA_964442815.1 uncultured Alphaproteobacteria bacterium
GGAGTTATCTTGAACAAGCCACTTTTGTTGGCCACCCTTTGGCTTATAGAGCCGTAGCTAATGCGAATGGTGCTAATCAAATGGTAGTAGTGATCCCCTGCCATCGCATTATTAACCATAATGGCAAATTAGGCGGTTATGGGGAAGGTTTAGATCGTAAAAAATGGCTCCTTGCGCATGAGAAGCAATATTCTGCTATAAGGTAAATAAGAACGCGTTTAGAGTTTAAAAAAATTCAACGCCCGAATTCCGGTCGCCTCTTCTTTAGAAGACATTTATAGTAAGAAGACTTCTTCAAAGAAAAGGAAATCTTATTAACTAATGTTTTCAGATAAAATTAAAAAAGAATACTATAAAGCTTTGGTGAGTAAAGACAAAAGCTATGAAGGCATATTTTATGTAGGCGTCAAAACTACAGGCGTTTTTTGCCTTTCAATATGTTCTGCTAAAAAGCCAAAATTTGAAAATTGCGAATTCTATGAAACACCGCAACAAGCTTTGTTAGCTTCTTTTAGACCGTGTAAACGTTGCCAGCCTCTTTCTCACCCAAGCCGAGTTTCAAATCTTATTCAAATACTAGTAAAAGCTGTGGAGAAAGAGCCAGAGAGACGTTGGAAAAGTAAGGACCTACAGGCTCTTTCCATTGACGTTTCAACGGCACGCCGTCAGTTTAAAAAACGTTTTGGAATGACTTTTATGGAGTATTCACGAGCACGGCGAATGGGAATAGCTATGAAACACATTAAAGCGGGTGAACCAATAATCGAGGCGCAGCTAAGTGCAGGGTATGAATCAAGTAGCGGTTTTAGAGATGCGTTTTCTCAAATTATGGGCAATGTACCTACAACATTTCGTGGTGCGGCTTCTATTCTAAAGGCTTCATGGATAGATACACCGCTTGGACCTATGCTTGCTATTGCAGATGAAAAAGCTTTGCATCTTTTAGAGTTTGTTAGTCGACGAGGCTTAGAGCGAGAAATTGAGCGGTTACGGAAAAGAACTAAGGCTGCTATTCTTCCAGGTACGAATGTGCCTTTATCTTCAATTGAAAAAGAACTTAATTTGTATTTCGAAGGAAACTTAAAAAAATTCCAAACGCCTTATGTATTGGAGGGAAGCCCTTTTCAAAGATTAACCTGGGAGGCGTTGGGTAAAATTCCGTATGGTGAAATATGTTCTTATGCGCAACTTTCTTCTCAAATAGGAAAACCTTCTGCTTACCGAGCAGTAGCAAATGCTAATGGAGCAAATCAGCTTGCCATTATCATTCCTTGTCATCGTGTTATTAATACAGGAGGAGAATTAGGGGGATACGGTGGAGGGATAGTTCGTAAGAAATGGCTTATTGAACACGAAAGGAAGAATACTTAATGTCTACTTATGAGCAGATAAAAGCAATTCTACAAAAAGCATCTGAAGGTACTCCCACATCTGAATATGTATTTTTTAAGACAGGGCCTGGGCAATATGCGGCACATGATCAGTTTATAGGCGTGAATGTTCCTACTTTACGTAAAATAGCGGAAGACCATAAAGAGTTATCTCTTCCAGAGATTTATAAGTTTTTGAGTTCACCTATCAATGAAGAAAGATTGTTGGCCTTATTTATTTTAATACATCAATACGATAAGGGGGCTGAGCCTGAAAAAGAAAATATCTATCAGCTATATTTAGATAACTTAAAGCACGTTAACAATTGGAATCTCGTGGATGCGTCAGCCCATCTTATTGTGGGTAGGCATTTATTAAATAAAGATAGAAGTATTTTACTTACGCTAGCAAAATCAGTGGATTTGTGGGAACGACGAGTATCTATCGTTGCAACTTGGTATTTTATTAGAAATAATCACTTTGAATGGACTATAAGGCTCGCCGAAATTTTACTTCAGGATAAGCATGATCTTATCCATAAAGCTGTAGGATGGATGCTTCGTGAAGTGGGCAAGAAGGATCTACCTACTTTAGAAGTATTTCTAGAAAAACAGGCACATCAAATGCCTAGAACCATGCTTCGATATGCTATTGAAAAATTTCCAGAAGAACGACGCAAAGCTTATTTACAAAAAAAGTAAGTTTTTATTCTTTCTCAAATAAAGCAGCTAAGTCAGTAGGGTGAAGGTTCTTTTTCTGTTCAGCTGTAAATTCTTTTATGATTTTGCCTTGCTGTAAGAGGATCGTACGGTCTCCGTATTGCAAAGCGTGAGCCATATTATGGGTAATCATAAGGGTTGTACGTTTATATTCGCGTACTATTTTGGAGGTAAGTTTCATAATAACATTAGCCATTTTGGGATCGAGGGCAGCTGTTATTTCATCTAAGAGAAGGACTTTGGATTCTCCTAGGATAGCCATAATCAAACTTAACGCCTGTCGTTGACCACCAGAAAGATTAAAAGCTGGTTCTTCTAATCGCTCTTCTAGGCCCATTCCTAGCAAAGCTACTTTTTCCTGAAAGAGAGCCAACCGCTCTTTTGTTTTATGAGGAATAAGTTTTCGCGTGTGTCCTCGTAAATAAGCAAAGCTTAAATTTTCTTCTAAGGCCATGGTATCAACAGTTGCCATACGGGGGTCTTGTAAAACTTTAGAAACAAGAGAAGAGCGTTTATAATCTGGCCATGAGTTTACATTCATTTCATCA
>CAYUAL010000168.1:0-2611 GCA_964442815.1 uncultured Alphaproteobacteria bacterium
CCTTGCATCTTTACAAAAACAATCCCATTCTCAAACCGATCAAAAATAATATCGCCCCCATCCATCGCTACGGCCGGACGCACTTTTGTATCTATTATATCCTGAATTTCTTTAGAGATGGCGTCTAATTCTTGGGAGCTAAGGTCCTTAGTAATAGGATCCCTTGTTGAAGAAGGATAAAAGAGAGGTTTTTCTACAACAAAATGCTCCATAATTGCTCCAAGAATGGATGGCTTTAGAATATACCATTCCTTCTCAGATGCTTTTGTAACAGCAATAAAATCGCTCCCAAAGAGAACTCCTGTTACTCCCTTGATTTGAAATAGCCTCTGCGCAAGAGGGGACCGCTTTGCTTCTTCCTCAGAAGAAAAATGAGCACTCCCTGTTTCCATCACAGGACGATTTGGAAGAAACTTGAGTGTTAGAGGGTTTGGTGTTTCTTCTGTTTGAATAAACATCCTTTTATAACCTTGCTCTTTAAGAAAATTTCCTAAAGCATATATTTAAATATTGCTTTACATCGGTGGGATCCTACTCAAATACTTTTCTTAAATCAAGTCTTTTTATCTCTTTGAAAATATTAGTTTTTCTTCTGATTACTAGCAATATACTTGTATTCTTCTCTCTCAAATTTAGAGCTTTAGACCTTAAATTCTTCTTATAAAAAGAAAAAATAAAGATAAAAAACAAAAAGGCTCTTGATTAAAAAAGAAAATAGGTAGAATATAAAACTTAAGAGATTCTAGTAGCTTTACTTTACTTCTTTTACTAGCTCTAGTATAAACGTAGATAATGTATAGCTTCGACTAATAACAAAAACATTAAGAAGGGGGAGCTCTCCATGACTGAAAGTACCCAACATATTTTAGACAAAGTACGTCCACCTCGTGTACAATTAACGTATGATGTGGAAACTGGTAACGCCATTATAATGAAACAATTACCCTTTGTTATGGGTATCTTAGCAGACTTAGCTGGCGTTCCTGAAAATACACCGCCTAAACTAAAAGATCGCAAGTTTGTTGACATTGATAGAGATAACTTTAACGACATTATGTCAAAAATCGCCCCTCGTCTTCCTTTGAGAGTACCTAATGTCCTAAATGATCAAGGGGGAGAATTAAATGTTCTTCTTAACTTTGCCTCTATGGATGACTTTAACCCTGTGAACATAGCTCAGCAAGTTCCAGCTTTGGCCCAGCTTTATGAAGCTCGTCAAAAGCTATCAAATTTACTTGCTAAGTTAGATGGAAACGATACTCTGGATTCTCTCCTGCAAGAGGTTATCCATAGTACAGAACTTCAAAAAGAGATTCAAACGGAAGTACAACAAGAAGACGCACAACCAGGAGCCTCTTCATAAACCTAAAACACGTTTGATAAAGTGTACGTAAAAATAAAAACGGAAATAAATAAAAAAGTGGGAGTTACTTCAAATGGCTGATCAACCAACACCAACGACCTCTTCTGGGGCACAGACGGCCACCTCAAGTAAAGGAGGAGCTGCTAATAATATTCTAGACCAAATCGTCGATGCAGGCAGATTGGCAATGGATCCTTCCCAGTTGCCTTACGCACGAGATATGGTCCAAGAGTTTGTGGCACAAATTCTTGAGCAAGGACAAGTTGTTAGCAATGATACCGTGGCTTTTATCACTCAGCGGATTCAAGAAATTGACTCGCTTCTTTCAAAACAAATTAATCTCATCCTTCATGATCCAGCTTTCTCAAAGCTAGAAGGATCCTGGAGAGGGTTGAATTATTTAGTAATGAATACCTTTACAGGTACAGAATTAAAATTGCGCCTCTTGTGCGTTACAAAGCAAGAGCTTCTAGACGACCTAGAAAAAGCAGTAGAATTCGATCAAAGCGCTCTTTTCAAGAAAGTTTACGAAGAAGAATATGGCACTTTTGGAGGAAATCCTTACTCTTGTCTCGTTGGAGACTTCGATTTTGGTCCTAGTCCGCAAGACATGGAACTTTTAAGTAAGATTTCAGGCGTAGCTTCAGCTGCTTTCGCACCTTTTATTGCGGCAGCAAGCCCTGCTATGTTCGGCCTGAACTCTTTCACAGAACTAGGTACACCTAGAGATCTTTCCAAGATCTTTGAGAGCGTGGAATATGTGCAATGGACCTCTTTAAAAGAAACTGAAGATTCTCGTTTTATAGTTCTTACTCTACCTCGCATGCTGATGCGTCTTCCTTATGGGCCTAATACCGTTCCTGTAGAAGGCATGAACTTCGTGGAAGACGTAAATGGCACAAATAACGCTCAATTCTGTTGGGGAAATCCAGCCTACGCTCTAGGTCAACGAATTACGAATGCTTTCTTCCTTTATGGTTGGACAGCAGCTATCCGTGGTGTAGAAGGCGGCGGTCTCGTAGAAGGTCTTCCAGCTTATACTTTCAAAACAACAGATGGCGATCTAGCGCTTAAATGCCCAACGGAAATAGCCATCACAGATCGTCGTGAAAAAGAATTAAGTGACCTTGGATTTATAGCTTTGTGTCATTGCAAGGGGACAGATAAAGCTGCTTTCTTTGGCGCCCAAACGATTCAACAACCTCTTGTCTACAATACAGCAGATGCAAACGCCAATGCGAACTTGTC
>CAYUAL010000169.1:0-2607 GCA_964442815.1 uncultured Alphaproteobacteria bacterium
TTGGGGTATTTCATCGGAACAATAGAAAACGGACATTGGTGACTGGAAACACTTTACTGGCAAGGGTTTGAGTCTAAACATAATTTTTTAAGCAATTTTATAACCCATTGATGTTTCAGAACCTTTTTCTAAAAAATTTCAACAAAATCTGTTTCATTTTTCCATAGTTGATGCCGGGGGGTTTATGATTTTATTTTGAGCAGATTTAGCTCTTTCTCTAAGCTCAATATCAATGTAACGATCGGTAATGGCACTAGAACTATGCCCTGCATCATCTCGGACATGTTCTCGGGGTCTTACTTTCACGTCTTCAGAGATGCCTGTGTGTCTTAGCCAATGAACGGTTGCAACCCTTAAGTTATTAGCTTCTTCATGGCTTCCTTTTTGTTCTAGTTGATCTGCTGCTTCATCAAAACAATCTTGTACTAAGCGCCGGATTCCTCCTTTATCCATAGTAGATTTGTTGGGGTTTTTAATATGGCCAATAAGAGGGGTTTTTTCGTTAGGAGTAGGAAGGGGAGAGAGCTTTAAATAAACCGTGCGATAATGCTGTAATGCCTCCAACATAGAAGTACTCACAGCAATTTGTCTCATTTTATTACCTTTTCCAACCGTCTTAAACCACCAATAACTTTCAGAATCTTTAAAAAAATCTCCCATGATTGGGGTCCATCTAGAGCTTGCCGTTAATTCAGAAATTCTTAGGTACATGGAATAAAGGCAAGAAAGAATAAAAACAGTACGCTCATGTTTTACATCTTTTATGGCTTTTTCTTTAGCAAGGTGAATAACGGTTTCCCATTCTTGGTTTGAAAGACGGCGAATAACTTGTTTTTTAGGTTGTTTCTGGATAAATTTGCTTTTCTGACGAATGAGGGAAAAAGGATTTGAGGAGATTAACTCTTCTTGGAGAAGATAATTATAAAAACTACTCAAGATATTAAACATAATCCGAAGAGATTGCTGAGAAAATTCATAATCGTTTTTATTGGGTGTTATACCTTCTTTATGATCTTTTTTACTCACGTGGGCTTCAAAAGGGCGCCATTCAGGGTTTGGTTTTTTTTCTCCTTCTACTAGTTTGAATCGCGCAACCTTTTTAAGTCCAATCCATCTTTTGGGAGGGTCAAGGCAAAACTCTACAAAAGCCTCAATATCTTGACGCTTATGGGCTAAAAGAGATTGATCTTTTACAAACCAGCTCCATTGAATAAGACGCTCTAAATCTCGACGATAGGCCCCAAAGGTATCAAAGCTACCTCTATAGCTATAGAGGAAGTTTAAGGCTGATTGATAGTCTTTAACGGCATAGAGTGAAATATTAACTTCTGTTTCTGCAAAACAGTTTTCCAACCATTCCTGAATAACTTTTTGTGGATTTTCACTCGCATAAATTTCTTTATACTGACGTATTACTTCTTCAAGTGTATCAAAGACGGGTCTGGGAATATAATATTTTCTTGACATTTTTCCTCATAGTTTTATACCTTAGTAAGCAAAGTTACTAGCTTAATAAGGGAGTGTCAACTTGTTTTCTTGCTTGTTTTCTTGCTTATTTTATTGGGGAAAAATATGCCTAACACAGATTCCCGTCTTTTAACTCCCACAGAACTTCTCGATATTTATGGCATTCCTATTCTTAATGACATGGAACGCCAAGAATATTTTACTTTTTCTCCTTCAGAGCTCCAAATCCTCAACACTTTTAAAGATTCTAAAGATGCCGTTTATTTTGCCGTTTCCTTAGTCTTCTTTAAAATTAAAAAGACTTTTATAGATTTTACCTACCGAGACATCACAGCTGAAAGGCAACATGTTATGAGCCGATATTTTCCTCATCAGTCTTCTCCAAAATCACTGCCCTTAGAACGTCAAAAATCTCGTATCAAAAATAAAATTCTTATTTTATGTGGTTATCAATATTTTACAAAAGAAATTCAAGATAAAATAAAACTTGAACTTCAACAATCTGCTCTTTATCACCCAAGACAAAGACAATTATGTAAAGAACTCTTAAACTCTTTTACAAAACATCGAGTAGCTATCCCAAATTACACGACTCTTCAAGAGGTTGTAAGTAAAGTCTGGAACAAAGAAAATAATGTCGTGGCCCAATCCTATCTTAGAAACACCAACAAGAATCACCGTAAAACAATCCTTTCCTTACTGAATAAAAAAGATAATCTACATGCTATTATTAGCATTAAGAAAGATATGAAAGCTTTTAACACTAACGATTTATGGACAGAAATTGATAAACAAACTGACCTTAAGAATATTTTTGAGATAGCAAAAGAGGTACTTCCCAAACTAGGGTTACCTTCTTCAACCATTTCCTATTACGCAAATCTTGTCCACTACTACAATTCTCCAGGCTTAAAGCAACTTAACCCTCATATGGCAGGACTCTATCTGCTTTGCTATTCGTATACCCGGTATCAAACCATTAATGATAATCTTTTAGAAGCTTTCAAGAAAAGAACTCTAGAATATAAGAAAAAAGCCACAGATTACGCGAAAGACCAAGCTTTAACTTATTTGGAGAGAATTCAAGAAGCCAGAAAAAGTGCAAGTAATCTTCTTCTTGCCATTGAAAGCTCCCCTCAG
>CAYUAL010000170.1:0-2456 GCA_964442815.1 uncultured Alphaproteobacteria bacterium
CACAAGACTGGTACGAGCAAAAAAAGTGCTATAAAAAAATTTTGACACATGCCTTTCTCCTAAACATAAATACTTAGTAAAACCTTATTATTATCCAAAGGCGCGCTGATAATATTCTTCTAAAAGAGTCTGATCCTGTTTCTCAAAGCGATTGAGGTATGTGAGCTTCAATGCTGATTTTATATCTCCTAAAATTTCTGTATTTTGCGCCCAGGCTAATACTGATCGAGGAGACATGGGTAAGGCAATATCCCCAGCTTCAAATCCAGCACGAGTTAAGTCTGCGAAAGCTACCATCCCATGCACTTTTTGGGCTTGTTCCTTTGTTTCTGCAAAAAAAGGTACTTTAGCAAGAACAAGCTCTTTTTCCTTTTCAAAAGGAAGGTAAGAAAGTTTTGCAATTAAAGACCATCGATCTAATTGTCCTTGATTAAGAGGGTGCGTCCCATAATATAATCCAGAGGTATCTCCCATTCCAACTGTATTAGCTGTTGCAAATAAGCGAAAGAAAGGATGAGGTGTTAAAATCCTATTTTCATCTAAAAGCGTCAACTTTCCTTCGGCTTCCAAAAGACGCTGAATAATAAAAAGAACTTCTGGACGTCCTGCATCATATTCATCAAAGACGAGAGCTACCGGATGCTGTAAAGAGAAAGGAAGAATACCCTCTTGAAATACGCTATAAGGCTTACCATCACTCAAACGAATAACATCTTTCCCAAGCAAATCAGATCGCGTTAAATGCCCATCCAAGTTTATACGCACACAAGGCCAATTCAGACGCGCTGCAACTTGTTCAATATGTGTAGATTTTCCGGTACCATGAAGCCCCTGTAAGAGAACACGCTTGTTTAAGGAAAATCCTAACAAAAGACTTTTTGTTGCCTCTTCTTCAAAGATATAATGCGAATCTATCTCTGGTACGAGAGGATGCTTTTCTTGAAAAGCAAATATTTGTGTAGAAAGATCTACACCAAAAATTTTTTTGGGTTGTATTAAAGTCGTAGAAATTTTCTTAGGAAATGAAAGGTTGGAGAGATCCATTTTCACCATCTTTGTAAATCTATCCCTTTTTATAGCAATGCCTTTAAGGAAAAGAAATCCCCCTCTATGACTTAAAAGTTATTTTTATTACCTTGCGCTTGACAAATACTTTCCAAATCTGGTACTAACGGATCACTTGTATTTTCGAGGTTTGTTATGAAGATCGTTAATTCCTTAAAAACAATGAAGTCCCGCCACAAAGCCTGTAAGGTTGTTCGTCGCAAAGGACGTGTATACGTTATTAATAAAGAAAATCCTCGCTTTAAAGCGCGTCAAGGGTAATACCTTATATATTTCCTTGCTGGAATTTACCAATATAAATAAAAGCCTTCTTTCTTGCCATTTCTTTTAAAGATAAGGAGATGCCTTGTCGCTTTCTTTGCTCCTCTTAAAAATTAATATCTCTTTATAGTATTTAAGAAAACTTTTTTAAAGAATACCTTTTACAAGATTGATATTTAAGGTATTATACAGGTTAAGAAGAAAAAGATAATTTAAACTCTATCTTTGTAACTAAGAATAAAAATAACCCTTTGAGAGTTTCCTTAATAAAATACTAAACACGAAATGATATTATGAAAAACCTTATTCTCAGAAAACCAGTACTGTGGGCTTTGGTATTATTAGCAGCCTTCCTTGCTGTAGGCACTTATTTTTTACGTCGAGCTCTTACCCCAGCTGAACTTCCAAAACCTGCCACTAATCCCGTAACCGTCGAGGCTCAATTGGTAGAGGTTGCACCTTTTATCTCCCGATTAACAGCTGTTGGAACATTAGTTGCCAATGATTCTATTACTGTAAAGCCTGAAATAGATGGCATTATTGCTAAGATTACTTTTGAAAGCGGCCAAATTGTCAAGGAAGGGCAACTTCTATACCAATTAGATGATTCTCTCTCTAAGGCTCAACTCAATGAAGCACAAGCTCAGCTTAAGCTGGCTACCCTTGATTACAATCGTGCAAAACAACTAGCAGCAGAGAAATTTGTTTCCGCAAAAGAACTAGATAAGCTTCTTGCTTCTTTCGAGGTATATAAAGCTCAGACAGAAGCAGCAAAAGTAAAACTTGAAAAAACACGAATAGAAGCCCCCTTTGAGGGCATTATAGGCATTAACTCCTGGGGAATTGGGGCCTATGTACGCACAGGTGAGGAACTTGTTTCTCTTGTGAATGTTGATCCTATGAAGGTAGATTTTCGGGTAGGAGAAGAATATCTCCAGCGCCTAAAGGAAGGTCAAGGAGTCACTGTCAAAGTAGATGGATTCGAAGAGACATTTGAAGGAACCATTACTGCAATTGAACCAAACATAGATCCTTTAGGACACAGCATTCTTATTCGCGCCTATATAAAAAATCCCGACAAAAAGCTACGTCCTGGTCTTTTTGCTAGTATTATTCTTACTCTCAACGTT
>CAYUAL010000171.1:0-2447 GCA_964442815.1 uncultured Alphaproteobacteria bacterium
GAGACTGTACTTCTCAGTAAAAATTATATACCCTCACAGGCATAGTAACATACGGAGAATAAGTTAATGACAATACCATATAGAAAAATCTTACTTATTTTCACTTTAATAGCAGGAGTAATTATTTTGGATCAGAACTTACAAGCCGTCGCATCAGATAAAATGGTAACTACTTCTTCAGGCTTAAAATACCAAGATGAAGAGGTAGGAACAGGTCCAGAACCAAGAACAGGACAAACAGTGACAGTCCATTATACGGGTACTTTAGAAAATGGTAAAAAGTTTGATAGTTCTGTAGATAGAGGACAACCTTTTAGCTTTGTGATTGGTGTAGGCCAAGTAATTAAAGGATGGGATGAAGGTGTCGCTAGCATGAAAGTAGGTGGAAAGCGTAAGCTTATCATTCCTTCTGAACTAGGGTATGGCGCAAGAGGCGCTGGCGGTGTTATACCTCCCAATGCTACTCTTGTATTTGACGTTGAGCTTCTTGGCGTGAAATAAATAAAAATCGTCACTGCGAGGGCTGATAAGCCCGCGGCAGTCCAGTAAAATATGTGCTGCATAGCAGCATGGTAGTTATTTGCTTTAATAGTAAAAGCTCTAACGAGCTTTTAAGTATCTTACTGGATCGCTTCTCACGCCTACGCTCTGCTTTCGCGCTAACGCGCTTCAGCGTGATCTTCGGAGGATCGCCATGACAATTTCTTTTAGTTTTAGCTTTCTTTACTATAATCCTAGAAAACATGTATCTTCTTAAGATGATGCTGGATTTTTACGTTGTTTTGATGTAAAAAAGAGGCATATTATTAAAGTGATGCAAAGTTAAGGATAAAGTTTTTTCTAAAAGTATTTATTCTTTATGGAAAGAATTCTTTTCCTGTTCTTTTAATTAGTTTTTTTGATAGGGGATTCCAAATGGCTAAAAATACTTCTTCAAAAGACCCCGGTAATAAACTCCCAGAGTTTTCTTCTTTTCGCGCAACCTTTTGGCCAGTACATGGGTTTGAGGTAAAAAAAGTACTGCCCATGGCTTTCATGATGTTTTGCGTTCTTTTTAACTATACCATTCTACGGGATGTTAAGGACGCTCTTATCGTTACTTCACCAGGATCTGGAGCTGAATCTATTAGCTTCATTAAGGTGTGGGGAACCCTTCCTTTTGCAATCATTCTTATGAGTATTTATGCGAAGCTGAGTTCTACTCTAAGCAAGCCAGCATTATTCTATTCAACGGTTACCTTTTTCTTTATTTTCTTTGGAATTTTCGGGTATGTTCTCTTTCCACTAAGAGAACATCTCCATTGGAGCCTAGAAACGATGGCGCAAATGAAGGAAGCATATCCTCGCTTGCAATGGATTATTCCTTTGATTGGTAACTGGAGTTATTCTTTGTTCTATATTTTCTCAGAGCTTTGGGGAACCATAGGGCTTTCTGTTTTATTCTGGCAGTTTGCGAATGATATTACGAAAGTAACAGAAGCGAAAAGATTCTATGCTCTTTTCGGTTTAATTGGAAATATTGGTTTGCTCTGTTCGGGAGAGCTTCTCGTCCAAGCAACAGAGTTAGGACGGGGTATGTCTGCAGAAGAGCGTTGGGCTATGAGTCTTAAATGGATTATTTTAGCTCTTCTTATAATGTGCGCTATCATTATGTTCTTATATCGTTGGATGCAAAAGAATGTATTAACAGATCCCCGTTTGTATGATCCTTCTCTGGCCGCCTCTAGTAATAAGAAAAAGAAAGTAAAGCTTTCTTTTATGGATAGTTTGAAGATTGTCTTTTCTTCTAAATATCTAGGGTTTTTGGCAATTCTGGTGTTAGCTTATGGGGTGTCTATTAACCTTGTTGAGGTAACTTGGAAAAGTCAGCTTAAGCTTCAATTCCCTGATTCTGCAGACTATACGCAGTTTATGGGTCGATTCTCTCAAATTACAGCAATTGTTACTATTGTCATGATGATTATAGGAGCTAACATTGTTCGTCGTTTTGGATGGTTAACGGGCGCTATTATGACACCCTTGATGCTTCTTATTACAGGTGTGGCTTTCTTTAGCTTTATTCTATTTGGCGATATCTTTGCAGGCATATTAGCTGCGTTACATGCAACACCTGTCTTAGTTGCGGTGGCTATTGGTACCTTCCAAAACTCTCTTACAAAAGGAACGAAATATGCATTGTTCGATCCTACGAAAGAAATGGCTTATATACCTTTGGATGAAGATTTGAAGGTAAAAGGAAAGGCAGCTGTGGACGGTGTCGGTGGTCGTCTTGGAAAGTCTGGTGGTGCTATTGTTCAACAAGCGCTTCTTGTTGGTATTGTTGGAAGTACGCAGCTGACCATCGCTCCTTATCTAGCCGTTATTCTGCTCTTTATTGTTGTATCGTGGCTTGTATCAGTCTTTGGTCTCAATCGGGAGTTTCTTGCTTTGACACGCAAGCGGGAGCA
>CAYUAL010000172.1:0-2430 GCA_964442815.1 uncultured Alphaproteobacteria bacterium
AGAAAGAAGTTTTTTATCCTTTTCACTTAAACAAACCCCAATAGAGAGTTTTAGTTTTACGTCTCCTACTAAATCTAAAGCACCCTTTTGTATGGCGACACGCATAGGAATTCCAGAGCTTACCTCATAGCTAGAGGTAGAAAAAATGCTAATAGATTCCATAAAATGTTGAGCTATTTCGTGAGCATAAACTGGCATTTTTTCTTGCGCATTGGCCACACTAAAAATAGAGCATAATCCCCATAAAAAAATAAGGCTTTTTAAAACACTTTTTTTCAAATAATTCATCTATCTACCTGTTCTTCAAAGAAAGCAAGGATACTTTGGCCTATTTCTTCTAAAAGACCAACGCTCTCCGCTTCAATCATTACTCTTATAAGTTTTTCCGTACCAGAAGGACGCACAATAATCCGTCCCTTAGAGGAAAGATAGGTTTGGATTTCTTGAATTTTCTTTATGACATGAGGCCGAGTTAAAATATCTCTATCTAATCCCTTTAAGTTAAAATTTTTCTGCGGAAGAGGAGAATAAAAAGATTTTAAAAAACTAGTTTTTTGCTTCTCTTCTATCAAATATGCTAAAATGTGAAGGGCTGCCAAAATCCCATCTCCCGTTGTAGAAGCTTCTCCTATTATAATATGCCCTGAAGGCTCGCCTCCTATGGGGTAATGATGCGTTTTCATGCCTTCAGATACATACCGGTCCCCTACCGTTGTTCGTAATAAGTCTATTTCCTTGTTTTTAAGAAATTTCTCCAACGCAAGATTTGCTAGGACAGTGGTAACAATACCATTATTTGTTAAAAGGCCTTTTTTAGACCAAGAAAGAGCCAATACTGCTAATAAGAAATCACCTTCTATAACACTGCCAGTTTCATCAACAATTACTAATCGGTCTGCATCTCCGTCTAACGCAATTCCTACATCCGCATGATGTGCCCATACGGCCTCTTGCAACCTCTGAGGATGCATTGCTCCATAACCATCATTGATATTAAAGCCGTTAGGATTTGTTCCTAAGGCATATACTTCTGCTCCCAATTCCCAAAATACAGCTGGAGCAATTTTATAAGCCGCTCCATGAGCGCAATCTAATACTATTCGCAACCCATCTAAACGTAATCCTTTGGGCAATGTACTCTTAACATACTCAATATATCTCCCTTGAGCATCTTCCAAACGTCTAGCACGACCTAATTCCAAAGATGGTGCAAGAAATTCTTCTGTTCCTCTTCTAATGCTCTCTTCGATTTCAACTTCTAAGCGGTCTCCTAATTTATGCCCATCAGGCCCAAAAAATTTAAGACCATTATCCTCCGCTGGATTATGGGACGCAGATATCATTACGCCTAAATCTGCCCGTAAGGAGCGTGTTAAGAATGCAACCGCCGGCGTTGGTAAAGGTCCAACTAAAATAACATCCATCCCCATCGAAACAAAACCAGCTGTTAAAGCAGGCTCTATCATGTAACCAGATAAACGTGTATCTTTGCCAATCAGTGCCAAGGGACGATGTGTTAAAATACCCTTCCTATTATGACAAAATATACCGCCTACGGCTTGGGCAATCTTTAAAATATTGTCTGGAGTTAAAGGATATGTATTTGCTCTGCCTCGAACGCCATCCGTTCCAAAAATAGTACGAGAAACAGAAGAGGTACCGCTTGAAAAACTATGTAAAGTATTTTGTTGAGAAACTCCCATTCATATAACCTTTAATCTTTAAACAGTTGGAGTTAGATCAGTTGCGCCTTCAGCAGGCGTAATTTTCTTTTTTCTCTTAGAAGAGGATGCCGTTTTATTAGAAGAAATAGGCACAGAAGTTGCCTTTAGTGTAGATGTTCCTGTTTCTTCTTCAGGATGCCTAATTTTTTCTCCTTTTAAGAGTGATTTTATTTCTTCTCCTGTTAACGTTTCATATTCTAGGAGTCCTTGGGCAATAATATGGAGCTCCTTTAAATAATTTGTTAAGATAGTACGCGCGGCTGCATAAGCAGTTTCCACTATATCCCGTACTTCCTGGTCAATAGCTTGCACAGTTGAATCAGCCATATTTTTATGTTGTGTTATGGAGTGTCCTAAAAAGATCTCTTGTTCTGAGTCTCCATAACTTAGGGGGCCCATCTTTTCGCTTAAACCCCATTCCGTTACCATACGTCGAGCAATCTCCGTTGCCATTTTAATATCTGAGGAAGCTCCTGTTGTAACTTTTTCTTCACCAAAAATAATTTCTTCCGCTACTCTTCCGCCCATGGAAACAGCAAGATCTGCCTTTAGTTTAGAACGTGTCATGGAAAGACGATCTTTTTCAGGTAATCTCATAACCATCCCTAAAGCACGCCCTCTAGGTATGATAGTTGCTTTATGAATTGGATCAGAATCTATCATATGTATACCAACTAAGGCATGTCCTGCCTCATGATAGGCAGTT
>CAYUAL010000173.1:0-2426 GCA_964442815.1 uncultured Alphaproteobacteria bacterium
AGCATCCTTAATGGAATTATCTCTTTCAAATCTATTGACTCGATTGTCTTCTATTACATATTTTTTTATACCGACGGAATTCTCGGAAGGTTTTTCTACTCCGGTATTTGCGGAATCAGGAGTATAGGATATACCAAGCTGTAGTTTGCTAGAGTCGGTTAAATCAAACTTAGGAGTATAGTAATTTATTGTCCTAGGCGGCTCACTACTGTAGGTAGCGGAATCAATGCTTGTAAGTATTGAATCACCGAGGAAAGCCCCTTCTGAAGTCAAAAACGAAGTAGGAGCTTTTTTACCCTGTCTTAAATATTCAGTATTTGTTTTAATATATTTTGTCGGTACACCACCATCACTTACCATCATATTTTTAGCAGCAGGAATAGGAGACCCTGCTTCAATACGGCCAAGGTTATTCTCTAAAAACACATATGAGCCGTTATAATCATTGTTAACCTTTCTCTTGACTGTCGGTACAAGTACAATTCTGGCACCATAAGTAAAATCGTCGGTGGTATTTGATATAGTAGTTAAAAATGCCGTATCATTATAAAAGGCAAAACTTCTTTTATTAGCTGATATATTTTTCTCTGAGCCTTTTAGCTTGCCTTGATTGCTAAATCCACTTTCAAAGGCAGCATATGCTCCAAGTTTTATATTTAAATCCGATACCACAGGCAATGGATCGCCGGCTAATGCCGTGCTACTTGCAAGTAAGCCTGCTAATAAAATAACTGATGCTTTTTTTATAACCATATTCTTCCTCTTATCTTATATTCATTACTCTTAAATATCTTTAATAACTTATAACATAGAATCCCCTATCTCTGAACTAAAAAAGTACGAGAAAATCAAGATTAAAAAGTAGTGTGTTATAATTATTTTAAGTAAAGGAAATAGTTAACGCACATGAAGCTCAAGTCCGATCATATAAATTCTTCTCTGTTTTCTCCGGCTTTAATGTCTACATTCGAGCAGAGTTACCTGGATGAATTATTTAAAGTACAGGAGCAATTAGCAAGTAGCGAGGGCTCTTTATATGAGTTTTTTAAAGCGGCATGGCCTTATATTGAGGGTAACATGCCTTATGTTGATAGCTGGCATATAGAGGCAATAGCCGAGCATTTAGAAGCGGTTTACGCGCGGCAAATAAAGAAGCTGATTATTAACGTTCCGCCTCGAACCGGTAAGACCAATTTAATATCGGTAGCTTTTCCTGCATGGGTATGGATACATAACCCAGCTGAGAGATTTTTAACTGTTTCCTGCGTTAATTCCTTAAGCCTTGAGCATGCACAGAAAAACAGATCATTACTCGAAAGTAACTGGTATCAGGATAATTGGGGATATAGATTCCCTCTCGTTAGAGACCAGAACGTTAAAAGCTTTTTCCAGAATACAAAAACAGGATATAGGCAATCAACAAGCGTGGTATCCTAAACCGTCGGTAAAGGCGGTTCAATCATTATCATTGATGACCCTAATGACCCAGGTGACTTATCTGAAATAAAACGTGAGAACGTAATTAACTGGTGGACGCAAAGAATGTCTACCCGTTCAAATAACCCGGCTAATGACTGCCGAATAGTTGTCCAGCAAAGAACACACGAGAACGATCTAACCGGCTATATCAGAAAGAACGATAGCGATAGCGACTGGGTAGAGTTAGTGCTACCACTGGAATTTGAGGAAAAACGGAAGTGTATCACAGTTCCCCTTGGCATAGATCAGGTTATTTGGGAAGACCCAAGAAATAAAGAAGGAGAGGTACTTAATGACTTACGCTTTGGCGAGAAGCAGGTAAATGAGTTAAAAAAGTTACTCGGCTCTTATGGATATGCAGGGCAATGCCAGCAAAGACCATCTCCAATTGGGGGAGGAATAATCAAGAAAAAATGGTTTAAGCTCTGGACTAGCCCAATTAAGCCTAAATTTGATTACATATTGCAAAGCTGGGATACGGCAATTTCCGATGAACCAACATCTGCATATTCTGCTTGCAGCACTTGGGGAGTATGGGGCGAGAAATCCGAGGATGAGCTATTTAGAATGATGCTACTTTCCGTTTGGCGTGATCGAGTAGGCTATCCGGACTTACGAAGCAGGGCTCAAAGACTTGCTAAAGATTATAAGGATATAGGCGAGCATAAAAACCCAATGCCTGCTCAAAGAACTGTTGATTGTTGTTTAATAGAAGCAAAGGCAACGGGCGATCCGTTAATACGTGATCTAAGGCTTGGAGGGATTCCTGCTATAGGTTACATGCCAAAAGGCGATAAGAATGCAAGAGTCCAGAGAGCAGCGCCGTTTATTGAGTGCGGGCTTGTATACTTACCTACTGAAGAGAAAAACCCTGAAAGGCTAACTCCTATGGCCGAAGAGTTTTTAGAAACAGTGATAACCTTTCCAAACGGGGAGTCAAAAGACCT
>CAYUAL010000174.1:0-2408 GCA_964442815.1 uncultured Alphaproteobacteria bacterium
AGCCCCTACTGCTCACGCAGAGAAGGTGTTACTGTATGATGCTCGAGAAGGAGCTGCAAAACCCCTTATGGGAGAATATAGGGTTGTAAAAGGACATCATGTTCATGCAAAGAAAGCTTTTGAAGGTCATGTAAATTATGATCCAAGGAAAGGGTTTTCAATTAGTGAAGAATTAATGGATTCCCTCAGTATTAAACATAGTAGAATAACTGGAGCGCAACAGAAATTATTTAAAGAGTTGGCTTCTAGCGGAAGAGCAAATACCATACAAGAGCATACTAGAATTGCTGTTGAGGCTCTTGTAGAAAGCGGTGTAGAGAGACAAGCAGCACGGGATATTGTAGCTAGATCTTTGCAGTCGCTAAGAAAAGAAGGTGTACGTTACCCAACTAATATTCCTTGGCAAGTAAGCAGTTAAATAAAGAGGTATAAAAATGATCGAAAATATACAAAAAAAATTATTGTATTCTTTTGGTGCTGAATTAATTTCTTTTGTAAGAGACAAAACTATCAATCAATCCCTTAAAACAATAAAAGGAGAAATTAAGGATAAAATTAGTTTAAAAATCGCAGATGATCTTAAAGATATTTCTGATCAACAAACAAAAGCTTTAGAAGATCTCATTATTGATTCAATTGATAGCGCCCTGAACAACTTTCTTTGGATGATTGAGCAAAGTGATAGGTTCGATATTGTCGCTCAACAAGATGAGAAAATATATAGCTTAAAAGACAGCAGTGATGGTTTAAGTGTTGATTATTGGAACTTTGTTGATGAGTTTTCTAATATCAAAAGGTTGGACAGTTGAAGTAATGAAAACAAAAATAATTTTCTAGAAGCTTTTGGAAAAGACCTAATTATACATAGGTGTAGGCTCAGGTATTGGATCCGCAGGTACTTCCTTTACAAAATCTCTCTCCAGACACCTCAGCTGGGAAAGAGCTGCTTCTAGGGAAGCTGCCAGTGTGTCCTATGCGGAAGAAGTGCTGTTGTATGATGCACGCCAAACACTCTCCAAAGAACAACCTTGGAATGTAAGAGCAGGACAAGAATGGAAAACAAAAATCGTAGGACAGGCTCAGAAAACAAAAACTGACGGTCATAGCTTTAGAAGCTACCGAGAAGCTATTAGAGCTGCTAAAAGAGAAGAAACAGAGAGAGTATTTCTCAACCGAGGGATTAAGAAAGCTTCAGGGCATCCTATTGAAAGACCTAATACACGCCCAGATGTTGCTATTGCAGATCGAACAGGGAGAGTACACCAGATAGAAGTACCTAGTAGGACGGATGATATTGATTTGCTACAACTAAGAATGGATTACGCTACTTTACGTTTGCCAGAACATATGCGAGGAGAAAACCAAATTATCAATATTATTAAGGAAAATCCTCAATGAGTAAAAAAAATTTAAGTAATGTAAAAAGAGGACCTTTAGCAGATTGTGTAACTCTTCATGATTTTAACGTACCTACACCCGAAGCTATTAAAGGAAGCTTCTATTACTTAGTTAATTTTTTTGAAGATTATGGGATCGTACCAACACGCATGGGCTTGACGGGCCCTCATATTAAACTAAAGAAAACAACCTCTTTTTCTAATGGCAGTAAAATTTTAGAAAATTCCTCGTTTCAGGATATTGCAAGTTTTTCGTTGTATGCAACTCCTCAAAATCATTCTAGTGATATGTTTGATTCTATTTTTGTATCTACTTTAAGCGCTTCTAAAAAAAATAAAACTTTTGTACTAACTTTTGATGATCAAATTGTTTCTTTTGATAAGATTACGATTAATAGACTAGCCTCTGATCTTTCTGGCTTTTTTAAGCCTAAATATGGGTATGCTTATCAACGTCCTTTTAAAAAAGGACCTATCTGGTATCCTTTTGGGACAATTGTGGATTTAGATTGGGATAAAGATCGTCAAGAAAGAGAAGATATAACTAAATGGAACCACAAATATAATTTGTCTGACGGTTCTTATAAAACCGGCGACCTTCGCGATATATATCCCATGAATCTTTTAAGCCAAGCGCATCAAGAACATGTCGTCGATGGAAAACCTTTCTTTGAATGGATAAAGGCAGATCCTAAAAGAGGAACTCTAGAGCAGCTAACAGATTCTCTTTGGGCGTGGTGGGTTGAACCAGAGCATATTCCTGAAGTAAGGGAAGCTCTACGTCCTTTAGGATGGGTGATTGCTATATAAAAACTTAGAAGCTTCGTGAACTTAAAAAACTATCCAGCCTACTCCTTAAAGCATCATCCCCTTATAGGCCTATTAGGGTATTTCTTAATCCCTATAGCGCTTCTTATCCATATTTTCTCTGAAGGGCCTGTGCATATATATACCGTAGGGACTCTGTCTCCCAGTGGTTTGGAGATCACTACCACAGGCTCTGGTGACCAA
>CAYUAL010000175.1:0-2399 GCA_964442815.1 uncultured Alphaproteobacteria bacterium
CTGGGGTAAAATAGATGATTCTGTCATTACTCAGCTGGATCCTGTTCATGTAGAAAATCAGACTGTAGCCCACCGCATATCTTATCTAGCTCAAACACAAGGTTCCAGTTTAGCTGCTTTAATCTTCGCTAGTATAAAAGAAGCTGTTCAAAATGATGCCGTGCCTCCTCTTGTTCTTCTAGCAGGGCACGATGATAACATTGCTAACATATCTGCTTTGTTTGGTCTAAGTTGGCATCCAAAAACCTATATCGAAAATCAAATCCCTCCAGCTTCTTGCCTTATCTTTGAGCTTTACTATTACCCTGAAAGCAAAGAGTACAAAGTAAAAAATCACTTTGTAACGCAAACACTTGATGAGATGGCTAAATCACAGCTAGCGTCCCAAGAAACGCCTCCTGAATGGGTTCCCGTGCAAAATGAAAGGTGTACCTCTGCTGGATCTGAAGGTTGTTCTTATGAAGAGTGGGCTAAGCTTATTCAAGAAAATTTGAATAAAGACTGCGTCGCAGAAGACGTGCGTTCTGAATTAAATTAGGGGGGCTCATGTGCGATCTAAAAATTACTTTCTACAGATACATTAGACTAATCATTGCTCTAAGTGTACCTTTCTTCTTCTCACCTACTGCTGGAGCCTCTTCCTCTAACACAGAACAACCTCAGCTCAAGCGTGTGATTATGCTATTCCGCCACGGAGTAAGAGCTCCTAATCTTTCAAATAAAGCAATGGATAAATATTCTGCTCTTTCTTGGCCTACATGGCCTGTACAGCCGGGCTACTTAACACCGCATGGATTTAAATTAATTCAAGGTTTAGGAGCCTATTTTAGAACTGTCTACGACAAATCTCTTAATCTCTCTGAGCAAGACTGTAAAGTCATTGATTTAAGCTACTCTCGTGCAGATAATGTTGAAAGAACAAGACTAACAGGCGATGCCTTTTTAGAAGGGTTTCTTCCCCATTGCTCCATAAACCTTTCCCATACAAATGCTGGTTCCATAGATCCCTATTTTCATCCTTTAAAAGCCAAAGTTTGTAAATCTAATAATACAGTTGCTTATCAAGCCGTATTAGAACACATAGGAAGCTATGATAAACTCCTCCAAAAATATGCAGCGTCCCTTGCCCTCCTACAAAACATTACAAACTGCTGCAAACCTGCTCTCTGCAAAGGTACAACCCCTTGTACTCTCTTAAACATCCCTGGTACAATACAACCAAATGGGGAAATTAGAGGACCTGTTAACGCTGCAAATAATCTAATAGAAAGTATCTATCTTGAAAAAGCAGAAGGGTTCCCTTCTAAAGATATTGGCTGGGGTAAAATAGATGATTCTGTCATTACTCAGCTGGATCCTGTTCATGTAGAAGCCCATTATCTAAAGTATCGCATACCTTACCTAGCAGAAACACAAGGGTCTAATTTAGCGGCTTTAATCTTTGCTAGTATAAAAGAAGCTGTTCAAAATGACGCTGTTCCACCTTTTGTTTTATTAGTAGGACATGATGATAACGTTGACAATATAGGAGCTTTGTATGGGCTTAATTGGCACCCAAAAACCTATGCTAAAAACCAAGTTCCTCCTGCTTCTTGTCTTGTCTTTGAGCTCTACTATTATCCTGAAACCAAAGAGTACAGAGTAAAGAGCTATTTTGTGACACAAACCCTCGATGAAATGGCTAAATTGCAGTTAGCGTCCCAAGAGACACCGCCTGAATGGGTTGCTGTGCAGAATGCAAAGTGTACCTCTACTGGCCCTTCAGAAGGCTGTCCTTACGAAGAATGGGCTAAGCTTATTCAAGAAAATTTGAATAAAGACTGCGTCACAAAAGACTTATTACCTGTATTAGAACAATAGAACAACTCATTTTCGGGTTTGTACCGAGAATGACCTTCATTTAATACCGATAATGGTCGGGTTTATAGGGACCTTCTTGAGAAACGCTTAAGTATTGAGCTTGTTTAGGAGTAAGTTCCGTTAGTTTTGCTCCTAGCTTACCTAAATGCAGGCGAGCTACTTTTTCATCCAGGTGCTTAGGAAGAACATAAACTTCATTTTTATAGGCCCCGTGGTTATTCCACAGTTCCATTTGCGCCATAACTTGGTTTGTAAAGGACATGCTCATAACAAAGCTAGGATGACCTGTCGCACATCCCAAATTTACCAAACGGCCTTTTGCTAGGATAATTAGCTTTTTCCCATCTGGGAAAAGAACTTCATCCACTTGAGGTTTAATTTCTTTCCATTGGAAATTCTGTAGGGCTGCTACTTGAATTTCATTATCAAAATGGCCAATATTGCAATGAATTTCGCGATCTTTCATTTGGCGCATTTTATCGAGGGTAATAATGTCGACATTTCCAGTCGCAGTCACAAAGATATATCCAATAGAAGCT
>CAYUAL010000176.1:0-2357 GCA_964442815.1 uncultured Alphaproteobacteria bacterium
TTGTGGAAAACCTGAAGTTGCTGCCAAACAATCAGCCGCACAAGCTGATTGAGCCATTGGATTACCAAAAAGAATAGCTTCTGGATTTAAGATAAATCTAAGTTCATCATCTCCCCAGGTAGGATCAAGCTCTGTAAGATAGGCAAGATCTATATTAAGATTCTCTAAACAAGCAAAATCAGTTAGGACCTCGAGCCAATAGGTGATGGGATAGATAGTCCAATGCACATGGTAATAGCTATGTTTTAGCCCTCCTGTTCTTTTTAGAGAGGCATAGTTTTTAGCGTTTCCACCATGATTTAGAACGCCACTTCCTAGTTTTATACCTCCCAATGTAACCATGCAGTAAGGAGTGCGCGTCACATCGATAAGCCTTACTGGCTCCCAAAACCCAACCGGAATACCCGGAACAGGAGCTGGGATAGGAGGTCTTGGACATAAACAGAGAAGCTGGTTAGGATTTGGAATATCTTCGCGTCCCCCTATTTCCACAGACACGGGACCTATAGAAAGAGGAAATATGCAAGACCAACAAATGTCAGTCAGAGGATTCACAAATCTCCCATTACAAGCATAGATATTAGTCTCCTTTAGAAAAAAAAGACAAAAAAAGCCTGCTATAATAGATCTCCATAAAAGCATTTCAAATTCCACAAGATAGTTGATTTATTGTGTTGAGCCCATTTTAGAAGCTGATCGCTTAGGCATTTTGTAACGTTTTCGAGCGCTTTGAGGAAATTCATCTTTCATTTCGGAGAATTCTTTTATTCCTTCTTTAAAATTCTGTCGCATTCTTTCTCGCCCTAATTCAAAAGACTTTTGCTTATCTTTAAAATTATCTATAAAGGCTTTTTTCTTATCTTCAAATTCCTCATCTAACTGATCTTTACCTTCATAAAAGTCTTCTGCAAAAGCTTCTCTTTGTTTTTTTAAATCTTGGCTCATCTTCTCTTGCTGTGCCTTCATGCCTTTTTTGAGTTCATAAAATTTCTGATCAAAACGATCTACTAGCTCTTCTTCATTCTTTTTTATATTTTGATTAATAGTTGATTCCATATTCCAAAAAAACAAAACAAGAGTAACGATCAAAACCGCAAAAGCTGCAAAGATACATAAAATAACCTTTTCGCTCGGTCGCATTTGACTAAAATTTATCTTCATTTTTATTCCTTTCTTTAGATTTTATGCTCTTGAATTTTAAGTTTCTTCCCCTCTTGGATTACAGATGCGGGAACGTGTTTAATTCCTAATCTCCCAGTAAGTCGTCCCTCTTGATCAAAATAAAAAGGAACTTCAAACCTCTCCATAAGCTTAAAAGGAGAACCCCTTATAAGGATATATTTTTTATTATTCCCAAGTTGATCTACTGCCCAATCAATTTGCTCAGTATCTGATCCATCTAAAAAAATAAGAGTTTGTGTTAAAGAAACTGTATCTAGAGGGTTAATTTTTTCTCCTTTTTTGTGAAAAATTCTCCCCTCTCCTGTCTTTAAATCTTCTTGGACTGTGATTGAAGGATCATAGAAAAACTGGCGATCTTCTATTGCTCTTGTAACTCCTGAAACAGGTTTAGGATTTTGAGCCGTGTGAATAACTCGCTGTTGAAGGTGTTCTTGATGTTTTTCAAGTTCTCCACTTACCTGCATTGTATTAAGCTTTGTGCCTATACGTTCCAACAAATCTTCTTCTTTTATATCAAAGGTTGATCCATAAATACCAAGATCTTTTCCATAAGCCTGTACTTCCCATAAAACGAGAAAGAGTAGTAAAATACGCTTTACTAATATTTGTAAAAGAGAACCTATGAATTGGAACAAGGGAACATGAGATAAAAGAGCCCGGATCTTCATCAAAACACCCTAAATGTTTTTCCAACTATTTTATGCTCTGGAACAAAACCAAACTCTTCATATCTAGAATCAAAACTTCTAGGATGTATTCCCGCTACAAAAACATATCCTTCAGGAACAATATTGACTGCAGTTTTATGAAGAGGCTTTTTATCTACAGTTTCTTGGAATACTGGTCCTACTTTCTCCTCTCTAACAAATATAATACTTTTTCTTTCTTCTATCGGGTCTCCTGCCCTTCCCTTTATAACTTTCAAAAAAGGTACTTGCGGATAATAAGAAGCTTTATGGTCTTCAATAAGAGTAAGATCTTCAAGATTTGCTTTCATAAATTTAAAGGTCACAAAAAAAGTTCCATCTAAACTTTTCGTTCTATTCCAAGAAAATTTTACAAAATAGAGAGGAAACATAAGCAAACTTATTAAGAGAATTAAATATCCTCCTTTTTTAAAAGTAATCCCCTTAACCATGGCCCACCAGCCTTTCAATGGCATCTTTAATAGATAA
>CAYUAL010000177.1:0-2291 GCA_964442815.1 uncultured Alphaproteobacteria bacterium
TCTTGCATCTTAGAAACGATATCAGTAGGTTTAGGCTACTTATTGGGGTGTAGCCAAGTGGTAAGGCAGCGGGTTTTGGTCCCGCCATCCGTGGGTTCGAATCCTACCACCCCAGCCACTTTATATGTTTCCCGATTGTATATGCTACGTACCCCCCTTCCTTTGTGGTTTTACTTTCTCATTTTTTTATTCCCTCTTTTTTTCTTTTTTTATGGATTGGGATCATATGGGCTTCTTAATAATAATGAAGGCCTCTATGGCGAAATAGCCCGAGAACTCTTACTTTCCACTTCTTTCCAGGATTGGATTATTCCCAGACTTAATGGCGTTCCTTATATAGAAAAACCCCCATTACTTTATTGGCTTACAGCTCTCAGCTTTTATCTGTTTGGAGAAACAGAATGGGCAGCTCGCTTTTTTCCTGCTTTATCAGGGTTTTTTACAGTAGGAATAGCAGGGCTATTCCTTCTAAAAATCAAACAAGGAAAACTTTTTTTACCCTCTGTTATCTTTCTTAGTACGTCCCTTGGATATCTCATTACTGCCCGCACAGTCTACTTTGAGGGGCTCTTAATATTTTTCCTAACTCTATCTTTACTCAGCTTTTATCTAGCCTATACCCAAAAGCAAAAGTTCTACGTCCGCCTTTTTTACATTTTTATGGGACTGGCTTTCCTTACAAAAGGTCTTATTGGACCCGTCTTAGTCATTTTAACCCTTAGCGTTTTCATTTTCTTAGAAAAATCTCATCGGAAGAATCTCTTCCTCTTTTTAGATCCTCTTGGCCTTCTGCTAGGTGCTAGTATAACTCTTCCTTGGGTTGTATTGGCTACATATTACGATTCAGGGTTTTTATGGTTTTTCTTTATTAACGAGCATATTTTAAGATTTTTAGATTTAAAAGAACCTCGAGATTATTACCGAGGCCCATGGTGGTATTATCTTCCTAGAATACTAGGTTACGTTTTTCCTTGGGCCCCCTTATTCTTGAGCTTTCCTTTATTTTCTAAGGAAAAAAGTCCGCTTTTTCTCTTTTTAAAAATTTGGATTATTATCCCCCTTCTTTTTTATTCCTTTTCCAGAGCAAAAGCGAACTACTACATGCTTATATCCATTGTTCCCCTCTGCATTTTATTAGCTTATGGATTCATAGCTTTACCTTCTAAGAAAAGGCTTCTTTCTTTTGCAGCCTTGATGATACATCTCTTATGCATAAGTGTTCTTATTGTTGGATTTTTTTATAGAAGAGAGCTTTTTTCTTTTTCCTTGTTACTCTCCATAGGAATACCTTCTTTTTTTTGTGCGGTCTTATTCTACATTTTTCAAAAACATTTCCCTGAAATCTCTCCGTCCTCTTCCTGGAATTATCGTCTTTTATTACCTTCAGGTATTTTTTATGCCGGTGTTTTTTGTGGCCTTGGAGTAAATGGGGTAAATTACATTAGTAAAGAAAACCCTGGCCTTTCCATAAAATATTTCTGGAAAGATATAAACTCTTTTAAAAATATCCCTCCCTCTCTATATATCTTCCGACATTATGAAGAGCTATCTTCCCTTTTATGGTATGCGGAAAGAACCATACCTATTATTGATTATGAAGGTGGCGATCTTTTATACGGAAAATCAAAAAATTTACCGAAGGCTCAAAATCTTTTTGTTTCTTCTCGAGATCTTCCTCTATCCGTTAATGATCTTATTGTTATGCATAAAAAAGCCCTTCCCATATATAAAAATACCCCATTGTTTTCTCAAACTCAGGAAATTTACCAAAAAGGGGATATTATAGTGTTTAGGCCTAAATAGCTATTCTCTCCCTATTTCTCACAAAATCGTCTGATTTGTCTTCTTCCAGTCATTCAAAAAAGCAGCAAGGCCAGAGTCTGTGAGGGGATGCTTAAAGAGCTTCCACATAATATCAGGAGGGAGCGTTACGACATCAGCACCTATACGCGCTGCATCTAAGACATGCTGTGGATGCCGCACAGAGGCTACTAAAATTTCTGTTTGAAGCTGTGGATAGTGATCAAATATAAGGCGTATATCCTCGATCAATTGCATACCATTCTGACCTATGTCATCCAATCTTCCTATAAAGGGAGATACAAAAGTAGCACCTGCCTTTGCTGCAAGGAGAGCCTGAATAGGTGTAAAGCATAAGGTAACATTTACCATAATGCCATCTCCTGTAAGGGCCTTACAAGCACGCAATCCATCAGGAGTCAAAGGAACCTTCACGGCAATATTAGAAGCAATTTTAGACAAATCCATAGCTTCATCAACCATGCCTTTAG
>CAYUAL010000178.1:0-2225 GCA_964442815.1 uncultured Alphaproteobacteria bacterium
AAGGTTTGAGAGGATCCTCTTGAATACGTAAAAGATAAGGTAACTTCTCAGAATCTCCTGCTAAAATAGCCTGAACCCCAGAATTTTCGAGATAAACCGGTACGCGCGCTTCTATATCCGTAATAAGCAAAACGCGAGAAGCATTTTTGCCTGCCTCTGTAATACGGCCTACAAGACCTTGGTCTGTAACGACGGTTTCTCCTATTTCAATTCCCTGTTCTTTCCCACCCTCTAAAATGAGATTATGATAATAAATTCCCCCTGGATTTGCGATAACACGCACCGTTGCTTTTATTTCTGGAAAAGAGCCTTGTCCTTCTAAAGAAATAAATTTTACAAATTGAGCCAGCTCTTCGTTTTGACGCATAAGAGCATCTGTTTTAGCTTGCCAATAATCTCTTTCTTCTTCAAATCTGTATAATAATTGTCCTTGTTCATATATTTTTCGGAAGTCTGCCATTCTATGCATAAGTTGATGCGCATAATCAAAAGGCTTTGAAAAAAAATTAAATACTGGAACAGACGCGTCTAAAAGAGGCTCTTTAATAAAAGAAAGAAAAGAAAATTGATATTGTGTAATACTAATGAGGACAACCACAATACCTATATATACTAAAACACGGGAAAGATAAGGCGCAGATTTTAAGGCTGGAGAAAGGGAAAGCCTACGAACCTTTTTACCCAAAAAACGCTGGGGCTGTTTTTGTAAAAATCCTTTGGCTTTAGAAGTAAAAAGCATTCCCCATCTCTAAGAAAAGCTAGCCGATAAGAACACTGCGCAACGTTTTCATTTGCTCCAATGCTCTACCTGTTCCCAATGCAACACATGAGAGAGGATCTTCTGCAATGGAGATAGGAAGGCCAGTTGCATCTCGCAAGACATGATCTAAATTACGCAATAAAGCTCCCCCACCCGTTAAAACAATGCCTTTATCTACAATATCCGCAGAAAGCTCCGGAGCTGTTTTTTCCAAGGTATGCTTTACGGCGTTTACAATTTCTGAAACAGGTTCAGCAAGACTTTCTACAATATCATGCGTCGTTATGGTAACCTCTTTAGGTACGCCATTCAGAAGATCACGCCCTTTAATCTCAATTTGCTGTGTCTCATCGTCTGATACAGCAGCAGCTGCTCCAATGTCCTTTTTCACGCGCTCTGCAGTTGCCTCTCCAATAAGAAGATTATACCTACGCCGAATATAATTAATAATGGATTGGTCGAGCTTATCACCACCCACACGCAACGAATGGGCATGAACAATACCTCCTAAAGAAAGCACCGCCACTTCTGTTGTTCCTCCACCAATATCCACTACCATGGATCCTGTGGGCTCTGTTACAGGAAGATCTGCCCCGATAGCTGCTGCCATGGGCTCTTCAATAAGATATACGCGCCGCGCGCCTGCACTTTCTGCTGATTCCTGAATAGCACGTCGCTCTACAGCAGTTGATCCAGAAGGTACACAAATAATAATCTGAGGACTTGCAAAGCTTCTTCTATTATGAACCTTTTGAATAAAATGCTTTATCATTTCTTCAGCTACTTCGAAGTCTGCAATAACGCCATCTTTTAAAGGACGAATCGCTTGAATATTTCCAGGCGTTCTTCCCACCATTTGCTTAGCTTCATCCCCCACGGCTAATACATGTTGCTTTCCCTTAGAAACAGCAATAGCAACTACGGAGGGCTCATTTAATACGATCCCTCTCCCCTTTACATATACAAGGGTGTTGGCCGTCCCTAAGTCGATCGCCATATCTGCTGACAAAAATCCAAATAACCGTGAAAACATGAAAACCCTCTATCTCATTCTAATAATCGTCATTCTGTGATAAGCCTTTTTAAGATAGATGACAAGTAAATCTCATACTTTTTTATTTATGATTTTTTCTTTTTTTATATTGACAATTTTTTCTCGCCCTTGAATAGTTTAAAGAAAAAGAACAATCTTTGACATGCATAGGCTTCCTTCCTTTTCTTTATGTCTCTTTATAGTATGATGAAAAACGCAAAACATCATTCTTTTGAAGAAATTCTGACACGCCAACATGAAATAGGAGGAGCAAACCTCTTGAAGCCCACTACCACAGGATATAAATCTTCCCTAGAACAGAAACACCTAACATTTTTAAGAAGATTTTATGACTACACTCACACTAATACAGATAATTTCCAAACCACTTGGAGTACTTATAACCAAAGAAAAGTCAATAACAAACAGAGA
>CAYUAL010000179.1:0-2225 GCA_964442815.1 uncultured Alphaproteobacteria bacterium
GATAACATGAGGAAAAATAATTAAAATAATATCAGCACTCTTAGAAACTTAACAATTGGACTTACTTTCCATTGATTGTCATCCTGCCAGGCTATACAGCAATTAATTTTTCATCAGGGCTCAGCCTTTTTACTTTATTATTTCTCAGAAGATCTGTTATCTTAGTTCTTCTGCTTAGATCTCCAGTGGCCCCTCTGCTTGTTTTTTGAATAGAACTGATATCCTCGAAGTCTATGCTGGGTGAGACTGTCCTGTAAGACGTTTATTTTGGCAGTTTTGGGGTGCTGAGACAATGCTAATACATTTTTTGGCTTATACGATCTATATCATTGGCAAAATGAGTGCAGGTGCTGACATCATTGCTAACCTTTTCAAGCTAAATTTTATTTCCTTTTTGTTATTCTCCAGTTTCCCTTCTTAATCTGGACATGCTCTGATAACATTCCTTTAATTTCTATTCAAATTCTTCTTCAAACTCTTCCATCTCCTGCACAATCTTGCTCTTTACAGTGTTAAACTATTCTCTTATTTGATCAGCTATTTCCTTGGCTTAATGTAAAGAGTCCGAAATTGTCTTCATTTCTTTCAGATTGAATTGAATTTTGTTTTTTAGACTGTTGCTTTATTAGAGATCGATGGTCATGTTGTTCATCCTGCGGGTTGTCTAGTAGGGAAAATTGGAGATGTTAAAGACTGAGAGAACTTTTTGATACTTTGGAGGAGAATTTGTCAAAAATTACATCTAAAATTGGGAATTTTTGTTAATGTTGGAACGACTACTGTTCTGCTTTTTAACGTTTCCGAGATTCAAAAGTGAAGGTTTGGATCGTACTGAGTTGGTGCTCGCAGATCTCGGTTTGTTGGCCTGCAGGGTTAGATAATTTTGGTCCCCGGGAGCATACCCTGCTCTAGATGGTGTATATTTTTCTGCTGTTTGTACACTGAGATGCAGTGAGAACGAGGCTCCCTGTTTCCTGAGTAAGATTTCTTATTTGGACGCTTTCCTGAAGATATCTGGGAGTGAGCTCTGGCTCATCTATTTGTTTTTGATATTATAAACGAATAAAATTATGACAATTTCAAAGAAGAGTATCAATGAGATATAATATTGATATGTGATCGAAATAACCGAAACAACTTAGGTTAGATAATCATAGAACAAAATTGTTAGCTCAGTGATGATGAAGAGTAGCGTTGCCTAGTAATGCTAGGTTACGCAGTTTTAGCTGGTTCTAGCCCAGCTGCCTTTATTTTTCTTTCTCGTACTCCCTGATAAGATAAGGATTGGTTATGCCTATTTTGAAGTCTATTGGGTTGGTGATAGGGTTATGTGATTTTCGTGCTTCATAAGCCTAACCGCTGCTGTATATTCTGCTTCTAGTCTGTACTTTTAATTCCTAATCGTAGCGATGCTGATCTTATTTTCTTTTATTTCTTTCCATTTGTTCTATTTCTGCAGCGTTGACTTGATAGCGTGAGACTTGAGCCTGATAGTTGAGTTCTTCTTCTCTTTCTCTAGATTTTCGTCTTTGCTTTTCTTAGATTTGATTTTGGAGGAAGCTTTTGAGCATGTCTTTTTATTGGTTCATTCTCAGTAGTCGTTCTTATTGTTCTTTGGCCACTTTTTGCTGAAATTGCTAAAGCTATTTTTGCTGGAATTGGCTGCGATGGGCTTACTTATCTCTTTCGCTGATGGCTGCTTTGTTTTTGTAGATGTTTTGGAGAGTGTCTTGATTTTCCATGAACTGCTGATAGTATTGCTTGTAGACTGAATCTTTTTGGGTTTAGAGTTGGCTTCTCAACAATACTTTTTGGTTGAACTCCTCTTTTTCTCTTTCCCTCTCCTCTTTTTCCTTCAATTTTAGTTGCTATCGCATCGTGATTTCCTCTAATGCAGCTTTCTTCTGCTCTTCCATGACTTGCTTTTTCCTGAGGTAATCTTCTTCGATGGCTTTGCGATTATACTCCTGGACCATTCTTTCTTGCTCTACAGCTCTTCTTTTTTATTCTTCTGCTTTTCTTCTTTTTTCTTCTGCCAGTTGAATGTACTAATTGGCCAAAGAATGCTTAAAAGAATTATCGTTGGATTTTCTCATTTCCAATTCTTTTTGCATGTACTGCTGATTTTTAATCGCTTATTCTAATTCTCGCTGCTTTTGAAGGAGGGCTTGATGCCTTTGCTAGAGCTTGATTATTTGGGTTTGGTCGTAGTTGCTTCTGCATTG
>CAYUAL010000180.1:0-2181 GCA_964442815.1 uncultured Alphaproteobacteria bacterium
CTCGAAACCACTACTGACATTAAAGTGCCCGCATACACGGTCATACTGGTTGATGGGGTCAAAAATGGGGTTACTGTTGGCGCTGGAGCGGCACGCTCTCCCCGTAAGGCGATGCTCCAAGCACTTAATGAGGCGCTCTCCATTCACCTTAGTGTTATGACCAAATCTACTTTTTTTGAAGATTTGGAAATGCCAGAAAATCTCGAGGTATTTAAAAGCCCGCTTGGGTTACAGCAGCGTATTAAGTTTTGGGGTGATGTTAAAAGAATCCCTGATATTGAATTTTTCTTAAAGGGGGAGGAGAAATCATATGCAACATGTGTTCAGAGTGACTCTTCTGTAATTTCTGAAGCAGAGGAAATAGGGTGGCTGTGTGGACTTTTAGCAAAGCACGAAGAGCATTTTGAAGTATTTGTGTATGAAAAAGAGCATCCTATTCTCCAAACATTAGGCTTCCATGTAGCGCAAGTTATTATCCCTGGACTTATGTTCATGTATCTCACCGAGAAGAATGTTCCTCTTGCCTCAACACGGGTGAGGCAAGCAATGGAGGGGTTAGGAAAAAAAGCGAGAGACATGTGGACACACATACCACATCCTTTCGCCTGAATATGTGTATAACATTCCTTGCAGAGGAAGTAGTTGGGACTATATTATTAACCTAATAATTGTAACTAATATGCAGCCACAAAGATTTATTCGAAAAGCAAAGAAGTTTTTTTATTTCTCACTTTTAGCAATTATTACTACTACACTTAGTTTTATAGGAGGTACAAAATCTAAACAGGGTGGGAATAATAACCCATTTACCCTGAAGGAGGCTAATGCCGATATCCCTTCCTGTGGCGGAGTTGGCTGTGAAGTCAGTTGTTCATGTGATAATGGGACTGATAGTGGTTGTAGTGGCGCCGATGGCGATGGCGGGTGTGGTTGTTACTAAAAATAGTATGGACGTTTTAAATCAAGAGGAAACGCAAAAAAGCAGGAGTTTTTTTAAGTATATTGTGTCTTTTGCTGTTTTATTAGCTATAATTAGTGGAATTCTATATTTTAGTGGGTTCTTTAAAAATTTTTTTAACCCACAAGGAAGTAATCAAAACAGTAACCTAACAGAGGAGAATCTTATCAAAAATGAGATTACGAACGCTCATTCTCTGTATACGTCAAAGCAGTATCAAGAGGCAGTAAAAGCGTATGAAAATATTTTGGCAAAACATACTAATATCGCTCAACCTATGCTTTTTCAGGTAAAAAAACAACTAGCAGCTTCATATTTTTCGCTTCGAGCGAGTACGAAAAATGCCGAAGATGGTAAAAAGGCGATTTTGATTTACAAAGATATAATTGCTGATAGTAAGAATAGTAATGAGGATAAGGCGCAGGCTGTTAACGACCTCGTTTTTATGCTTAATAATGCCCCAGTTCAAGGGGTATACAAAAAAGAAGCTTTTGGTAGTGGGCCGCTTGCATCAATTGTTGATCAAAAGGATGATCTAAGGCTTTCTCGCCGCAAGGCTTCAGAGTATAGTTATAGTCTTCACCCAACTGCCTTAGCTGCTTATCAAGTGGCTATCTGGTACTTAGGGCAAGAGGACCCTGCGCTTAATAATTCTGCAGAGGCGAAAGCTTCATTTAAGAAAAGTCTGGAAGAGTGGGGGGCAAAAGGGGATTTATTAGTTGGAAAAGAAGCCAGCACATCTGAATACGTTAATGACGGCTATCTTTATCAGCAAGCAGCCCGCATTAGCGCAGGGCGTGGTAAAAACGAAGCAGCAGAAGGTTTTTTCAATAAGGCGTTGAATTACTACGATGATAAAATAAAGAAAGACTCAGTCGGATCAGCTTATTTTGATAGTAGCTTATATACTCGTTATTTTTATGCACTTTTCTTGGCGGAAAAATATGGGTCTTCACGTAAAGAAGATATTAAAAACATCCTTAGCCCAATACTAAACTTGCCTAATGGTTTCTCACTAAAGCAGCTATCTTTTTCCGCCTATTTTAAAAAGGAAGCAAACTCTCAATATAATAAAAAAGAAATGAATATCTTTTTTGACATCCTACCTGGGTTAAAATCTCTTATTTAACTTTATTAAAAAACCCCGACTCTCGTCGGGGGGGGGATTGCACTGGGGTCAGACCTTGCTGAAGGAGGCCTTCAGGCCGGTGAAACGGCCCCGC
>CAYUAL010000181.1:0-2129 GCA_964442815.1 uncultured Alphaproteobacteria bacterium
AAGAAGTTTCTGTAATGGAGATGGAGCAAAGGGGTTGTGTTAAACAAGTTTTAGATATTAAGCAACTTGAAAGAGGAAGAATTAATGACTGGAACAGGGTTCTATAATAAATCTGAAGTAGACGTACAGCAGATGGGAACTTATTTGTTTAATGGAAGCTGTATGAGGCGAGAGTCTCACGTACAGTTTTTAGAGCAGCTAGGGGGGAAGTTCCCCTGGCTGACTCACCACGATATTTAATATAGTTTATTATTAATTTTTCTGGGGATAGAGCTTAGCTATGGATGAGAAAAAGACTTTTGAGATACCTAAGGAGCTAGTTTGGAAGGCCTTTAAAATCGTGAAAACTAAGAGTACTGCTCCTGGAATAGATCAAGAAACTCTTGTTGATTTTGAAAAAGACTTAGTAAAGAACCTATACAAAATTTGGAATAGACTCTCCTCAGGTACGTATTTTTTCTCACCCCTGAGAGGAGTCCCTATACCTAAAAAGAAAGGTGGGACGAGAATGATATGGATCTCAACAGTCTCTGATAAAATAGCACAAACGTCTGTTAAGCTAGCTTTTGAACCATTGGTAGAACCCATATTTCTAGAAGATTCTTATGGATATAGACCTAATAAGTCCCCTTTAGATGCAATAAGTGTAGTAAGAAAAAGATGTTGGGGATATTGGTGGTCTTTAGAGTTTGATATTAAAGACTTGTTTGATTCTATAAATCATGATTTATTGATGAAAGCAGTTAGGCATCATACAGATAATAAATGGATCCTGCTTTATATAGAGCGCTATTTAAAATCTCCCATGAAAAGGCTAGATGGTACAATAGTTAATCGAACATGTGGTACAGCTCAGGGAGGTACTTTGAGTCCTGTATTAAGCAACTTATTTCTCCATTATGTTTTTGATCTTTGGATGACGAGAGAACATCCCAAAAAACCTTGGGTGAGATACGCTGATGATGGTTTAGTTCACTGCAAGTCAGAAGAACAAGCAAAGTTTGTCTTAAGTATTGTTAAAAGCAGATTACAAAAACATGGTTTGGAGTTGCATCCAGAAAAGACAAAGATTATTTACCATAAAGATTCTAAAAGAAGATTAGATTACCCAAACACAAAATTTACTTTTCTGGGTTATGAATTCCGTAGAAGGGTTCAGACAGCCCACCATAATAATGAATTATATGTAAGATTTTCTCCTGCAATTTCGCCAGAAGCTAAAAAAAACATCTTTAGAACATTACGACAAATGGGTCTTAGAAGGCGAAGTGATTTGTCCTTAGAGGAAGTTGCAGCTAAACTTAACCCCATGATAACAGGCTGGATTAATTACTATGGAAAATATAATAAAAAATGTTTACATGAAGCAATTGGAAGGCCAGTAAATGCTACTTTAATAAGATGGGCCATGCGTAAATATAGGAAAAAACTAACGACGAGAACAAAAGCACGTTGGTATATGATCAAGATGTCTTATGAGCGTCCATATTTGTTTGAACACTGGAAACAAGGACTTTTTGGACCTTTCTTATGAAAGGATGCATAAATCAACATACTTACCAGCCTGTGGTGTCTTAATGAACCTTAAGAATAACCCTACCGTGTAACAAAATCCCAGCTTTATAGCCCGCTTATCAAGATTTCTTTATAACTTTATCTTAAATAAATTATATAAAAAACTATAATATAAATAAAATATCTTATGTATTGCCAAATAAAAAAATGACAGATATAAAATGTTTGTGGTTAAAATTAAAATATCTGCAATAGATATTTTAAGAAAATTAGTTGTGTTTAAACCTCCCAGCTAATTTTCAAGCCATCCAGTTAAACTTAGAGCCAGGAATCCCCTGGCTTTTTTTCAAAAGAATACAGAATTATTAAAAATATATTGATACAACAAGGAAACTCATAAAAAAGTTCATCCCCTAATATAAATAGAAAGATTTTTATTTAACAATCTTCTTTTCTTAATCTGGTCTTCTAATCCATAAAACAAAAGGCCATTCTTTTTTTGAATAACTGTCTTACTCATAAAGCATTAGCCTTTTAAAAGAGGAATAGGTTAAAGTATAAAACAAGAGACAGACGCAATGTTTTCTCTTTTTCTAAAGAGTTTTTGTTTCAAG
>CAYUAL010000182.1:0-2113 GCA_964442815.1 uncultured Alphaproteobacteria bacterium
CTTATTACGCAAAAACTCTTCCAGTTGTGAGTGGATAAATAGGCTTCCTCCGCCTCATCCACAGTATCAAGACTTAAAAAAGGCGCTTAAATCTTGTAGAGAGAAGGTCGCACAAGACCAAGAACTTCCTAAGTTTCCAAAAGGACCGATGTTGAAAAAAGGAATGAGAGATGGAAGAGTTCTTGCTCTTTGGAAAGTTCTACAAGCAAAAGGATTTATAGAGTCTCAAGCAACTCCTCAATCCTTTTTTAATGAAACGTTAGAAGAAGCTGTAAAAGCTTTTCAGAACAAAAATAATCTTCAAGCTGATGGAGTTGTGGGTTCTCAGACTCAGAATTTATTAGCGCGAACAGTTCAAGAAACCATAGATCAGATCATTGTTACTATGGAAAGATGGCGGTGGATGCCTTCAGTTCTGGGAAATAAGTATGTAATGATTAACATTCCCGAATTTCAGGCAAGGGCGTATGAAAAAAATAAATTAATATTCTCTATGCCGATTATTGTTGGAAGATCTTATCGTCACACGCCTGTTTTTGCTTCGAAAATTATTAACGTTATTCTAAACCCTTCTTGGAATGTTCCGCGTCTCATTGCTGTTTCTGATGAGCTTTCGGCGATACAAAAAAAAGGATCAGACTTTTTTAGTGAAAAAGGATTCCATGTCTATCAAGGGGGTGTGGAGATAGATCCGCGTACTATAAACTGGAAAATCATAACTCCTCATAATTTTAATTTCCATTTACGCCAAGATCCAGGAGACAAAAATGCTTTAGGGCGCATACGGTTTACCATAGTGAGTCCGTTTGATGTCTATATGCATGGGACTCCTGATCAAAAGCTTTTTATGAAAACACAACGTATGTTTAGTTCAGGATGTATCCGGTTAGAAGATCCTGTAAAAATGGCAATTTTTATCTTGGAAAACACTAAAAAGTGGTCACCAGAAGCTATTCATAAAGTGATAGAAGAAAATAAGACACAGACAGTTCCTTTAAAAAGTCCTGTTGCGGTATATCTTTCTTATTTCACTGTATTTGAAGAAGAAAATGGTCAGTTGGCATTTTTTGAAGATGTCTATGGACAAGATAAAGAAATACTAAAAGCTCTGAAAAGTAGACGTTCCCGGGCACCTTAATAGGTACTCATATGGATATATAAGTTTTTTCCCCTTTATTGACATAGAGAGTTCCCTCCTTTATAGGGTAACTCTGATTCTACTACCGTAATGATGAAATTGAGGCGTTAAATGTTTTCTTCCTTTGCAAAGCGTTTTTTTGGATCCGCAAATGATCGTATTCTAAAACGTATTGAGAAAAAAGTACCAGCTATTGGGGCTCTCGAGCCTGAATTAAAAGCTTTATCAGATGAAGCTTTGCGTGCTCGCACGGATTGGTTCAAAGAGCGTCTCAAAAAAGGGGAAACTCTGGACATGCTTATTGTAGAGGCTTTTGCGACAGTTCGGGAAGCTTCTAGGCGTGTTTTGGGCCAGCGTCCTTATGATGTTCAGTTAATAGGCGGCATGATCCTTAACCAAGGTATGATCTGCGAAATGCGTACGGGTGAGGGTAAAACATTGGTTGCAACGCTTCCTTCTTACTTGAATGCTTTAACAGAAAAGGGTGTGCACGTTGTTACGGTAAACGATTACCTTGCCAAAAGAGACTCTGGTTGGATGGGAGAAGTACATCGATTCTTAGGGTTAAGTGTTGGCTGCATTTACCATGAACTTACGGATGAAGAAAGACGCGCCGCTTATGCAGCTGATATTACCTATGGAACAAACCACGAAATTGGGTTTGACTACCTAAGGGACAATATGAAATTCCGTTTGGAAGAGCGTGTTCAAAGACCTTTCAATTATGCCATTGTGGACGAAGTAGATAGTATTCTCATTGATGAAGCACGTACACCACTTATTATTTCTGGTGCTTCTGAAGAATCCGCTGATGTATACGAGGCTATTGATAAACTAATATATGCTTTGGGATCTGGAGATTATGAAAAAGATGAAAAGCAACGGTCTGTTACGCTTACGGATCAAGGTGCAGAAAAGATAGAATCTCTTTTGGAAAACGGAGAATTGCTAAAGGGCGGTAGCTTATATGATAGC
>CAYUAL010000183.1:0-2110 GCA_964442815.1 uncultured Alphaproteobacteria bacterium
TAGCAAGTATGGAATTGCTTCATTATCCTATGGATCCATTTATTCTAGAGGGTACTTCTCTTGATAAGGTTGTTACTCTTTGGGAAAAAGCTCGAAATATAAAAGATTATAACGCCTATGCAGAGGCGTTTCAAATTTTAGAAGAACGCTCTCAAATGGAAAATGCTGGTTTGCTTCAGCTTGGGAAAATGCTGAAAAGATTAAAAGATTTTGGAGGGGCAGATACAAAAGCGGAAATAAGGGATCCTGCTCATATAAGGGTGGATGCTTTTGTTCCCCTTGGTACTTCGTGGGAATTTTTTTATAGAAAGTATATATCGAGAGTATTTTCTTCAAGCACAGATATGAGAGGTAATTTTGCTTTAGTCTTTGATTCTTCACTTGATGCAGTACATCGAGAAAATTTATTAGGGTTGTTAGATCAAAATGGAATTTCTTACGAGAGAAGGGATGCAGAAATACTCTATCTCCTAGAAATGAGGCCAGATGATTTAGCTAGATTTAATGATGCCGTAGGAACATGGGCTAATGCTGCTGGAGACGGAAGTAATAAGCTTGCTTTGAGGAGCTTGGAAGTATGGGCTCCAGTTGATGAGCGTGTTCCGATGTCATTAGAAAGAAATGGTGCAGATATTGAAAGCTTTTTAACAATACTTGTTAGAAAATATGAAACGCAAGATCAGACTGATAAAAAATAATGAAAAACAAAAAAGGAGAATGACAATGAAAAAATCTTATCTTACAGCATCAATTTTTGCGGTGGTTACTTTTGTAGGGAGTGCAAGCATACCTTTTTCCAGCTTCGCAGAAGTAAAAGATCTTCAGGCATTACGACAAAGATTAGACGAGAACTCTACCGCGAAAGCTAGATTAGAAACTTTGGTCCAAGCTAAAAAAGATTTACCTACTGGGGCTCTTCTGGGATTTGTTGCCATACCCAATGGCGCTAGAGCTTATTTTAAGGAGCAGATTGATTTAGCTAGTATAGGGCAGCCCGGCGGATTTATAAATGGATTATATGATGCTGGCTATAGAGGAAATGTGGGATATACTTTCACTATAGCAGACGAGAGATTTCGAAAATTTTTAGATGGAACCCAATTACCTTATAGGATGGAGTATGGTTATGCCTATGCTAATTGGGATTGGGAAGATATGAGAGGTCTTCTAGCAAGTGCTCCTCAAGGTGGCATAAATACGTCTGTTAAAGCTGTAACCTTATATGATTTTCCTGTAAGAGCTGTTTTAGGAAATGAACGTTTGGATGATGTTATTGGCTATTTAGAAGCAGAACACTCAGCTGTTGGAAAAGGCGGGGAAAAAGTTTTTCCTGTAGTAAATTTTTTGGACGGGATGCCTCAAAAAGACAGAGATACGGTATTTGTTTTTGGAGAAGTGTATAAAGGCTTAGGACAGATTCATGGATTTAAGGTTTATACGGAGATGCTACTAGATGACACGCATCTGAGAATACACGCTACAGCTCCTGCAGGGAGTGGGGGAGTCGCGTGGACCGATATTTACCGTGTCAATGAGTCATTATTTAGAGAGAAACAAGAGACAAAAGGGGACTTTGCTTTTACACTTGATGGTTTTACACCAGAAGCTCAAACAAATTTCTTTTATATGCTTGATGCAAATGGGATACCTTATGAACGAAATATAGAAGGGTTTCTTGGGAGAGAATGGCATGCAGACCTTATGTATAAGTTCAATCACATCGCGCTAAACACTCAAGCTCCTGTAAATCTAATATATATGAGAGTAACAGTTCCTGTATCTCGAGGCTTTACCCAAGCCCTAGAAGCAAGAAGGATAGATGCTGATGCGTTTGTAAAGACTGTTGCGCGGGAATACAAATACTAAAGATTGCTTGTATGTTCGCGTCTACCAACCCAATCTACCTGCCTCAAGGCTTCGGCCTGTTAGCCGAAGTTCAAAGAGCGTAGGCTGAAGTGCAATCTAGCTCTAGCTTGCTTCAGTTGGCCTGCCAACCAAATTAAATAATTGCTCGACTTCGCTATCCGCTTTCGCACAATATGTGCTTCAGCGTGATAAAGCTACGTCGTGACATCACGCCATAGCGCGTTCCGCGCGACGGCGGATGGCG
>CAYUAL010000184.1:0-2089 GCA_964442815.1 uncultured Alphaproteobacteria bacterium
TACTTTTATTGCTTTGCATGAATTATTCGATAAAATGGCAAGCGATGCTTTAGAAGCCTCTGATCTTATTGCAGAACGCATTGCTCAACTTGGAGGACAAGCTATTGGTACAACGAGAGAAGTTGCAAAGCTTTCTTCTTTACCGAATTTTGACGTAACCCAAACAAGCTCTACAAAACATCTTACTTCTTTGATTGCTTCCCTGTCTCATTTTGCAGCTCTTATGCGTTCCAATATTGACGAAACAGCGCGTAAAGGAGATGCCGTTACAGCTGACTTGCTGACAGAAATAATGCGAACCGTAGATAAAAACTTATGGTTCTTAGAAGCGCACTTCGACGAAAAATAACACACTTCTTACATAAAAAAAGGAACGTATAAAATGAGAATTCTTAGTCTAATTATTTTCTTGTCCAGCCAGTTTCTATGGATGCCAGAGACGGCTTGGTCTTTTAATATTTTTTCTCAAATCGAAAAACCGCATAAAAAGGAAATCTTCATTTTAGACTTTAAAAATGTTCCACGTCTTCCTAAAAACTTCCGGAGCACCTGGAATGATATAGCCCGCATTCCTTCTTCTGTTTCAACCGTAGGACTTGAAAACTTAGACATCGCAGGTGGTCATCAATTTTCAGAATTAGAATTAGATACCATCCTTAAAGAGAATCCTAATATTAAAGTTGATGTAGACTTACGTCAGGAAACCCATTTTTTTGTGGATGGAATTGCTGTTACTCTGTTTTCTGAAAAAGATTGGGGTAATAAGGGGTTAACAGACGCTCAAGTCATAAAAAACGAAGAAAAACTCTTTGAAATTCTCCGACAACAACCACAATTTACTTTTCTAGAGGTATATGATAAAGATCCCAAAAATACGAAGAAGTTTAAAACAACGCCTCTTACCTTTGAACATCCCCTTATTTTATCAGAAGAAAACTTAACGAAATCTAAAGGTCTTTTTTATATCCGTTTATTTATAACGGATGACATGATTCCCTCTTCCCATGAGATAGATCGATTTATTACCTTTGTACAAACTCTCCCTCCTCACACAGGTGTATATTTTCATTGCAGAGACGGTCATGGCCGCACAACTACCTTCATGGCTTTATATGATATGATACGAAATGCGAAAAAAGTAAGCTTTGAGGATATTCTTATGCGCCAATTTTACCTGGGAGGTAGAGATTTACTAAAAATCAGTAAGCCAGGATATCTAGGCGCTCTGCAAAAACAAAGAATTACTTTCTTACGCCAATTTTACGATTATGCTAAAAATAATACAGATTCTTTTTACACTTCCTGGTCAACATACTTAAAAACTCAATATTAAGTAGAGATATCATCTTATGAAAAACATTGCCACAAAAACGCCCTCTCCCGTTAAAGGCATCTTATTTATGCTTTTGGCTTACTTCTTCTTTGGCGTTGCTAATGCTATGGTAAAAGATACAACTGCACACTATACCATCAGTCAGATTTTATTTTTGCGAAATGTTCTGATTCTTGTGCCTATGCTCCTTTATATCTTTTTACAAAGACAAACCCCTCCTCTACCTCTCTTTAAAACTCCTAATATTAAGCAGCATCTTTTTAGGGGGATTTTAATTACTGTTTCCCTTTGGGGTATTTTCTATGGCTTTAAAGTACTTCCTCTGGCCAATGCTACCTCTTTAGGGTTTTCTGAAATTTTGTTTATGACGATTGTAGCCATTCCTTTCCTCGGAGAAAAAGTAGATAAGCCTCAATGGGTTGCTATTGTACTAGGTTTTATAGGGGTCCTCATCATCGCTCAACCCTCTCGCGATATTTTCAATCTTAGTGAGATGGCAACGTTTGTTATGATTGGAGCAGCCTGTATAGATGGTGTTGTACTTCTTTACGCTCGTAAGCTTGGGAGAAAAGATTCCACTCTTACTATTCTTTTTTACTACGGCCTTTTTTCCACTATTTTTGCAGGTCTCCTTGTTCCCGTGGAAGGATGGCATCCTATCCAAGGAGACCATATATTTTTCATCATAGGAGTTGGTATTTTCAGCCTTTTGGGCCAAGCAGCCGCCACATATGCCTTTCAATTTGCCCCTGGAGC
>CAYUAL010000185.1:0-2044 GCA_964442815.1 uncultured Alphaproteobacteria bacterium
ATAAATAGTTCAGATTCTTCTGAAAAAACTAAAGAAGTATTTTTCTATTACAAAGGGTTATAAAATAACTCCAAAATCCTTTCCTAGCCTCAAGCCTATATAAATAAAGGCTTTCAGAAGGTGATTGTTAGTTTTTTGCTACACCTATTAGGAGTAGGATTATTGTTTGTAAGTAAAGATTCTGTCAGATTCGTCTACGGGAAAAGCATCTCTTGGTAATCCCTCATATTGTTTAGGCAAAACAGTAGTATGAGGAGGCACATATCCTCTAGATATAACTCTTTTCTTAGGTGTATCTTCAGTTGACTTTCCTAGTCTTAATTTTTCTGTTAAACTTTTCTTATCTTCTAGCCCTGCTTGTACTGAAAAAGGATAAAGGAAAATCGTACAAACTCTTAATACTAAGGTTAAAATGCTAATCGCTTCTACCCACTTTACCATAATTAATCTCCGTATAGATTCTGCTAAACTACATAGTCAATGTTTTCTATAATATACTAAGGAGTAGTCGATGATAAGAAGCAAAGGTTTTATAAAAAGTTATTACAAAATCTTAGGAATAGGGTTAAGTATATATATAACATCTGCTGACTTTTCCTATTCTATGGTGGCGGAAGAAAGAGATTCAAGTGATGAATTATTATGGAGTGGTTATAAACCAAAAAGAACTGCTTGGAAGAAAACACATGCAAAAAGATCTTTAAATTCGGAACCTTTAACTTCAAGACAATATATAACAACAAAAAGTGGCCGTGTATTCTTTAAAGAAAAAGGACCCGATGTACCTGATTATTATTTTGAAGAAGTGGATCAAAAGGGGGATAAGGCTGTTCTTTTCATAAGAAAGCTATCAGAAAGTAAGAAAAAAAAGAGAGATAGAAGAAAACGAACTGCGGAAGATTTTGAGGAAGCAATTTCTGGTGCAGAAGAAAAAGCAGTTATTGTTTCTAGTTCAGACTTAAATAAATCGTCTATGGAGCCTTCTAGAAAAAGATCAAAGCACGACACTCACAATCACAGGCCGAAAGACTGTGCAAAAAATAAATCTCAAAAAAAAGAATCTAGAAGACTTGCTTTCCAAGAAGCGTATGAAAAAATAAGAAGTACATTTTCTTCTTCACATTGATGCATAAGCGAAAGAGAGATAATCCCTACTGATGGAAGAAGACCTATCCATAACTCTGAATAGAATAGATACTGAAGGAGGGCAAAGCGGTTCTGGTATTTTTGGTAAAAATTTTGTACAAAAAGCCACTATATTATGTCGAAATTCATATCACAGGTGGAATTGAAGAGAATAGGGTTGTACGCTTTACACAAAATAAAACGGCGTGGCATATTGCAAAATGAAGATCAAAATATGGAGAAGAGTAAAGAGAAATTTATAAAGAATAGGAGAAAACGATGACTTCTTTTTATAGAAATATGCTTTTAGTTTCATTAGGTTCCTTGAGTTTTATGGGGCATTCATATGCAAGTGGAAGTGGAGAATCTGAAAAAACTGATCTAATGAAGATGGAACAACGAAATAGAAGAGGATCTTCTTCGACACAATCATCTGTTATGCAAGATAAAGAAACACGAAGGGAAGAATTAAGAAAAAAGCTTGCTAGCAGAAAGGTTAAAGATCTTCCTAAAGAAAGCATACAACCAAATGATTCATCAACTCCTTCTGTTTCTACATTTCAACGTCAAGATCAATTTTGGACTAATAGCAAAAGAGAACGTATATTTTTGGAATCCAAATAAGTTAATTTCTTGCGTTGATGGTCTAATATGAAGCTAAAGATTTCTTATTTGGTTATTAACACAAAAGTAGCAGCTTCTGTCTGGGGACTCATGACCCATTCCTAAGTCTCTATCTAAGGCAAACGCTTTTAAAGAGCTAAAATTCTATCTACGTTTTGCTTGATACGTTCCCTATATCTTCTTTTTTCGTCTTCTAAAGTAGCTTTTGCAATTTCTCTTAGTCGTTGAAGTTCTGCTGGTGGGGTTGTTCGCATGAAACGTGCCATCAACTCATCGGGATTTTCTTTATATTTAG
>CAYUAL010000186.1:0-2025 GCA_964442815.1 uncultured Alphaproteobacteria bacterium
CTGAAGCTTATTCCAGATTAATAGAAGAACTTGGGTATACACAAGAAGCTTTAGCAGAAGTGATAGGAAAAAGCCGCAGTCATATTGCGAATATGATGCGTCTTCTTTCACTCCCATTAGCAGTTAAAGATCTAGTACAAGCAGAAAAAATCTCAGCAGGACACGCTAGGGCTTTAGTGCATCAAGAGAATGCAGAAATAATAGCAGATCTCATTATTCGAAAAGGGCTTTCTGTACGCCAACTTGAAGAGTATTTACGAAGGAAAAATAAAAATTCAGAAAGAATAGTAGGGACAAAAAATAAAAAAGAAATTTTGACAGACTCTAAAAAATCTCCAGAGGTAAAGAACTTAGAAGAAACACTTAGTAATCAAATTGGACTGAAAACAGAATTAGAACTTGATGAAGAAGGAAAGGGAAAAATAATTATTCATATTGAATCTCTCGAAGATTTAGATGATTTTTTTCACAAACTCTTGCATAAACTGGATCCTATAATTGCTTCTGAAGAGTAGTTTCAAATATAGATAAAAAAGCATTTAAAGAGGGGAAGAGATTTTTTTTTGCTTGAATCTCTAATGAACGGAGAAGATCAAGTACATTAGAAATATCGCGCATAGACCAGGCGGGAGATAATTGGGAGAAAGAATTCTTTATTGGAGATAAAAGGCTTATGAAGGAAAAGTTTAAAAGCCTTAGAAAGGGAATAATTTCTGAAGAAGGTAAAGTCTCAAGAGGTAATGGAAAAGAAAAATTTTTTTTAAGAATTTGTTCTAAAATATAAGACGATTCGAAGAAAGAAGTAGATCTAAACCTCAAAAAATCACTTAAAGTAAGAATAAACTTAGAACTAGGCGTGGCTGAGAAGAAGAGAGAAAGATCAGCATCTAAGGATGAAGTAGAGTCTTTATATAAAAACAAAAGATAAGTAAGTAACCCATCATCAATTTTATGGCCATGTAAAGAAGCAACCTGTCTAATTTTAGAAGAGAGGAAGGAATCTGAGGGTTTTTTGAGAGATAAGAAAGAAATCCCTGGTTGGGAAGCTAAGTACTTACGAATAGGGTCAGCAACTTTAATATAACCCGTTGTTAAGATCAAAGGAGAGGAGAAAGATAGATTTAAAAGGGAAGAAAGAATTTTTTCTAAAGAAGAAACCGGGATTTTTTCCAAAATATATATCGGAATCGATGAAAATAGAGAAAGTGCACACAATTCAAAGTAAAAACTCTCATAAGCAGCTTCAGAATAAAGAAAATATCTAGGAGAGAATGAAGAATATTGCAATTCTAGAAGATCTTTTATCTTAGATTGAATGGTATCTTCCTCAAAAGCAGAAAGAAGAATAATTTTGTACATTTATTTTTTAACTGAAGAAAAATACATGGCTATTTGATGTGTAATATCCTGAGCAAGGAGTTCAAGACCTCTAGTGTGTGCATCATCATCTGCTATAATAGTAGCAAGAGGTGGAGGTTGCTTGGGCTGATAGGAGAGTTTTATGGGTAGAAGCACTTAAGAGAGTAAAATTAGCTGTGAAAGTAAGCTGAGAACGAGAGTAAGTTGCATCTTTTAAAATACCCAAAGCCTTAGTTTCTTCCTTTAAATCAATGGCTAATATATATGTGGGATTTCCAGGTTGACCCTTGGGGGTAAGAGAGTGAATCAAGGCATTTCTCAAGATTTGTCCTTTTCTATCGGCAATGAGGTTAATCTTAATAAGATTTAAATCCTGTAAAACAGCGATATCTTGCTCTTGAGAAGAAATAGGATTAAAAGAAGAAGGGCTATAAACAGGGCGAAAGCCACATCCTGTAAGGCAAAAAATAAAGCTTAAGATAAAAAAACTATTTTTTGATAACAAAATTGATAATCCTACCTGGAATATAAATTGTTTTTAGAAGAGGAAATGCTGAAAGATCAGCATTAACGTTTTCTAATGACGTAGTAGCTAGTTTTTCTACCTCTTGTTGGGAAGCTGTGGGAGTACATTCGATCGTACCTCTTAATTTTCCATTTACTTGC
>CAYUAL010000187.1:0-2011 GCA_964442815.1 uncultured Alphaproteobacteria bacterium
AGAGTTTTAAAAATGTGGAAACACGTTATAAAAGAAGCAACAGCTCGTAAACCATAAGGAAAAATCTATGACAAACCATACAAAACACTCTGAACTTCGCTTTGAGTTTGGGAAGAATTGGAGGAATTTCTTAAGTTCCTTGAATGAAGAGAGGATCAATGAGGCAGAACGTTCTGTAAAAAACATGTTAGACGTTAGCAATCTAAAAGGTAAGACCTTTTTGGATGTTGGGTCTGGTAGTGGGCTTTTCAGTTTGGCAGCAAAACGACTTGGTGCAAAAGTACATTAGATCTATTGCGTAAGTTGCAAAAACGTTCGAAGTGAGGTATATGAGTAGGCATGAATCTCCGGGGCAAGCCCCGTGGTTTTTTGCTCTATGTAAAAAGGAATAAGAAGGTCTTAGATGTCGATACGGTATAACAAAATTAAGAAAAAGCCCACTACGTTTAATAGTCTATTCGGATTATCAGTTGCACAGTTTGAGAAAATCCTGCCCAAGGTAGATCCAGAATGGCAGAAAAGAGTGCTGGATAAATACAAACGACCCGGACGCAATTATGCGCTACCCCTAGAGGATATGATACTGATCTTGCTATTATATTACCGCAGCTATATCACGCAAGAATTTGTCGGCTATTTATTCGGTCTTGATAAATCCAGAGTTTGCCGCATCATCCAAAAGCTTGAACCTATCTTAGCCAATATTATGGCCATTTCTAAAGGAAAGAAACTTTCCAAGCAAGAAGTCCAAGACCTTATCGTGGATGCCACTGAGCAGCCCATTGAAAGGCCCAAGAAAGGACAGAAGGCCTATTACTCTGGCAAGAAGAAACGACACACTATCAAGACTGAGATAAGGACCAATCTTAAGGGGCGGATTATACATATTTCAAAGTCCAAGCCTGGTGCCATCCATGATTATAATCTGCATAAACAAGAACCTCCTATGCCATCTGACTCTAACGTATTTGTGGATTCGGGATATCAAGGGCTAGACAAACTGCGCCAGCATGTAGCGCTGCCCTATAAAGCTACTAAAAGTAAGCCCTTAGTGCAGGAAGAAAAGCAATATAATACTGCACTTTCCAGGGTTCGTATTATAGTGGAAAACATTATTGGTGATATCAAGACCTTCAAAATTCTATCGGACCGTTATCGGAATAAACGTAGACGTTACAACATAAAGTTCCAAATTATTGCAGGTATCGTCAATCTCAAGAATGGCTTTGCTGCTATTTAGACAAATCCTCTGAGTAGGACAATCATATACCCCTAACTCTTCTACCCAACATCCATACTTACGCAACAGGTCTATTTTTCTTTTAGGCTATTCTCATAAGAAGCAGCTTCCGTTAGATTATAAAAAGATACTTTATTGTTAGCAAACGATCCTACAAAGAAGGTACTAATATCTGTTAATAATTTCCCATGCACAAATTGCTTTCCAAGATGAATACCAAATGTCGGCAGTGTATTTTCAAAGCGCTTCTTAAAGGCATAGGAGGTATAACCAGTTACACCTTCTGTCACCATCAATCTTGTCTGATTAATGGTAGCACCCACTAAACCACCTATATACCAACCAGGGCGAATATTGCTTAGGGTTTTAGCACGTATTGCTGCATCCCCATTCTTCGGCTCAAAACCAACCATGCTAAAGAATTGCCTTAACAGGGCTCCTAGCTTGCGATCCTGTTCTGCACGCACTTCTTTATGTAAAACCTTAGATTTCTTTTGTCCCTTTTTCTTGCCACGCTCTTTAGTTGTTGCAGATGCTCCTTCTATCAGCGACATTACAGCTGATTCCATGGATTTAGGCGCAGAATCTCCAACCGCATTTTCAATCTTGGATTCTGACAACGTATTTGTTTTTGCTTCTTCCACTGGCTGAATCGCAGAGATTAAGTCCGCATTAGAAGACGCATTATCTTTCATCGCTACCACCACCACATTGTCTGTGTTCTGTAAGGATTGAACAGGCGCTTCTTTTGATAATGGTTGGATTTCATTG
>CAYUAL010000188.1:0-1220 GCA_964442815.1 uncultured Alphaproteobacteria bacterium
ATATGATCAAGTCTGGCATCCTTAAAGCTTGTATTGGTCAGATCTCGCTCTGATAGATCCATCCCTTGGAGCAACACCCCTCTTAAGTCTCCTCTTAAAATAGGGATACCAGGTCTTTCAAGTGCTCGGAGGTTTTCCTCTTTAAAGCTATGAACCAAAGGTGTTAAAGAGAGCTGGCTCATGATCACGATTGTCAAAAGGGACCCCAAGAAAAGACCTCCATGAGGGCTCCTTCTTCCAATCCCGAACTCTTTTCTCCTATTCTTTTCATCTCCTAGGAGACCTAGAGTTCTATCTTTGTTCATACGTTTCTTCATTTTTTTCTCTTCTGTTCACTTAAGGTTAAAAGTCTTCAAGAGAGGTACAGTAACTCTTGAAGGTTTTTATGAAAAAATCCCCATTTGACTCTTTCATAATTACTCGGGAACACACCCTATGTAACAAGGTTAATTTAAGAAAATTTATAGATGCTAACTATTGTGAAAAAAACCTTAAGAGAGTTTATCCGGGAAAACTACTTAGAAAATCTCTAAACGTTATAATCTAAAATGTAGCCAGAAAAGATTTGTACAACTTTTAATGATAGAGTATGGTAGACTTTATGAAAAATCATCAAATTAATCTTCTCAAATGGCTTTATAGCCAACACTTAAAAATAATAAATGGGGTACGATTCACGCACCGAGAGATTGATGTTGTTTCATGTATTTTAAGTGGAAAATTAACCAAAACAATTGCTATATTTCTTTCAATTTCTCCTAAAACTGTTGAGGCTCATACTTATAATATTCTTTCAAAATTAGGAGTATCCTCTCGCGGGGACCTTATTAATTTTATAGAGGCATCAGGAAAATTTTCTCTGATAAAAAAATACTATATTACACTTATAACACAAAACAGTTTTAAAGAAGGGTTAAATCAATTACGCCTTTCTTTAAATAAGTCTTATTCTTGCTTGATTTGTTGCTTATATCCTTTAAAAAAGGATTTCTAATTTTTCAGGAATTAAAACTACTATTGAAATTAAAAAAGAAAACGAAAACATAGAACAGTTTTTTACAAGAACGAAATTTAACGATCCATCTTTAAGAGTATATGTTGGTTATAAAGATACGTTTTTAGAGTATAGTTTGAAAAATAGTAGACTAGATCTAAGCATTCTTTATTTCTTAAAATCGATTGAGAATCCATCCATTCCTTTAGTTTTTGCATTTGAAAAG
>CAYUAL010000188.1:1230-1999 GCA_964442815.1 uncultured Alphaproteobacteria bacterium
ATCATTTTACAGAAAAGAATGATGTTGAAGAAAATACACATTATCTGCTGATTATTAAGATTCTAAAAAAGTTACTGCCAACTATTAATGTAGAGTCTTATTTTTCATTGTTTTATAAACAGTATACAGAAATTGAACATGATACTAATAATTATTCTACATCACCTTTAGATGATAAGCTCAATAAAATTTCCAATTCTAATAATCCTGTAAGCACAGGACAAGTAAATACTCTTATATCAAAATATAAAATGTATTTAATGATTTTACCCATTTTTATTGTATTCATTCTCGCATTTTGGGTGTTGGCATTTAAAAATGAAAATATAGATTTTCTTATTCGATCAGAGCTACATACCCCAACAAATAGCCTTCTTTTAAAGCGTCCTACAATTATTAAAGAGATGAAAAAAAAACTAGATAAAAAAGGAGAAATTAATACAATTCCTCTTATAGGACTTATTGGGATTAAAGGTGCAGGGAAAACGACTCTCGCACGAGAATTTGGAAAATTCTCTGAAGCTTCTGTAGTGTGGGAAATTAATGCTGAAACTAGAGATAGTTTAATAAATTCTTTAAAAAGCCTCCTTTTTGTTTTGGCTAAAACTTCAGAGCAAAAAAAAGAGATAGAATTTATGGAAAAAATCCAAAATCTTCAAGAAAAAGAAAATCAGCTTCTCTTTTTGATAAAAAAATGGCTTAAAGAAATCCCAGGTTGGCTCCTCATTTATGACAATGTAGAAATATTTTCAGATGTTAAAAATTATTT
>CAYUAL010000189.1:0-1093 GCA_964442815.1 uncultured Alphaproteobacteria bacterium
TAAGTGGGTCAATTAGTTTGACGGAGAGGTGGGTCAATTAACTTGGCGCTTGACAATAGGGTTCACCAAGAAATACAGTCTCTTTCTGGGTTGTCACCCTCTATGTCCTACACACCTGCTCAATTAAAGATGATTCAAAATCAAATCCAAAAGGATTTTAGAAAAGAGCACTATGAGACTCAAGAAGCACGAGGAGTGGCTAAAGAAGCTGAAGTGCAGAAGGAAAAAGAAGTGCAGAAGGAAAGGGGAAATTCAAGAGGGTTTGAGCGGTGAGGAGGGTTACATCCCAGCCTCTAATCGCGTTCTTCTTCCTCTATCATAGCTAAAACACTATCATAGAAATTTTGTGCTTTTAGAGCATTTATTACATACTGAGAAAACTCTCCTTCGTAGTGTGTACCTCCCGGTAAACGAGAGAGAAGATCTCTAAGTTCTTTGGGGGATCTTCCAAAGTAGTCTTTGGCTTGTTGAATTAAGTCATCTACTTTAGAGGCATCATTAAGGGGAATTATAGACGTCAAAGTTGGATCAATTCTAAAATATTGCCTGGTTTTAGCAAACATACGTGCAAGTCGTTGGTGTCCTAATATAGCGGGAGCATCCATTAATAAATCAATAGAAGGGGTTGCCCAACAGAGTAGTCCGCTTCTTCGTAAATGATTCATAGGCTTGGACCTGACATGCCCTGTTCCAATGGAAATAATTAGTGCTTCTTTTTCATCAAATTCTCTAAATGGTCCTTTTGTCTCACCGGTACCATTTTCTAGGTAATAACCTTCTATAGCTGCGTATCTAAATAACCATGCATCATAAGCAGGATTGTTACTAGTGAGTCCTCCATCTGCATACAATGATTCTGTATGATTATGATCATCTTGGTCTATTATCGAGTACGCTGGTAAGTAAGTAGGGGCTGCAGAAGAAGCTAACACGGCTTCTTCTGCATAAGGATTAGAGTATGGATTCATGGAGTAAAAAAATTCAGGCGATTGTTTTGTTAGGTTTGTTGCAACAACCATAACTGGTGTTAATAGGTCGCCTTGCCTTTCGGGAGTATCGATTTTTAGAGTAAGACGTTTCAATCCATTTGGAG
>CAYUAL010000189.1:1103-1982 GCA_964442815.1 uncultured Alphaproteobacteria bacterium
TATAGCTCAATCTACTTCTAATTTTCTTTCTTAAAACAGCATTGCTATGTTTTGGTCCCCAAAATCCACAACAATTATAACAACAAGCACAACATCCCCCACAAGATGCATATAAACATATATTAGCTATAGGGTTTGGAGCTTGGCAAGAAAAATTGGCAAGACAATTATCCCATGACCAACATCTAAAAATTTCATGGGCATCATTTTGATAAAATGTTAATACTTCTTCCGTCGTATATAGTGGTTGGTTAGTATTATTAGGGTCTTTAACCGCAAGACTAACTCCGGCTATAGCACCTGTGGATGTTCCAGCGATAAGGCCTTGAATAAATTTAGGATTGGAAATTGTTTCCCCTCCGTTTTTTTCATAAATACTATGGATAGTTAATAAATTTTGAGGATTGGCTGGACCTTCTTCTTGAAGTTCATTTCTTTTTTCTAAAATAGTACGTAAATCAGCTGTTTCTCGACCTTCTTTTAGTTTGTGTATTATTTCTCGTTGTATTAATAGCCATAATTGTAAACTTAGAGCCCCTCTAACACCGCCACCATCGAACGCTAAAATGCGACTTTGAGCTTTTTGTAGCTCAAAAGCGTTCCGAAAACCATAAACCATGTCAGAAAAGACTAGAGATTGCTCTTGATCTTGAGTAGTGTTTATAAATGTAGATAATTTTCTAAAAAAACTATTTTCTGTTTCATAAGTGGGAGATGCGGGCTCACTCATGGGATGATCAGTTGGTCTAGAAAGTGGTCTGGAATTAACAGGATCCTCTTGCATGGCTATTGAAAAAGATGATAAAAGCAAATTGAAACAAATAAGGAAATAAATCCTCTCCTTAAGCATAAGAGCCTCCTTTCTTAAAAAAATCCTCC
>CAYUAL010000190.1:0-1980 GCA_964442815.1 uncultured Alphaproteobacteria bacterium
CAGCACCTTTTTTAGGAGTCGCCGTAGGGGCCAGTTTTGCTTATACTTATGAAGGGACTTTTTTTGTTTTTACAACCATAGGAATAGGACTTGGGTTCCCTTATCTTCTTTTAGCGACGTTTCCACAAGCCCTTCAGCTATTCCCTAAACCTGGTTCTTGGATGGAAAAGCTAAAAAAGATATTAGCTTTCGGGCTTTGGATGACTGCTTTGTGGTTTGTTTATATTCTTATGGAGCCAGTTCTAAAGAATCGGGCAGAAGAAGGGTGGTATGCTTTTGAAGAAGATAAGATTTCCAAAATTATTAAAGAAGGAACTCCGGTTTTAGTCAATGTTACAGCAAGTTGGTGTCTTACGTGTAAAGCCAATGAGCTACTTGTTTTTAAAGATGCAAAAATACAGGAAATCTTAAAGGAAAGGAGGGTTTATCTGATGAAAGCGGATTGGACTCGGCCTGATTCCCAAATTCAATATTTCCTAGAGCGGCATCATCGTAGAGGAATCCCCTTAACGGTTTATTATACTCAGACATATCCGGATGGTATTGTTTTATCTGAAATTCTAACTCCAGCAATGCTAGAAAAGGTGTTAAAGGAATGAGAAATTATGGCGAGGCCAAGAACCCGTGCCTTAAGAAAAAGAGAACTCCAGCATATTTTTTTGTAAATTAAAAAAAATCTCGACGATTTACTGATACTATATTATAAAAAACAAGAAAAAGATGATTATTTAGGTTATACTTAACTTGAAGGAATATAAGGTTTTTTCTCATGTCTTCCAGGAAGAATTTTTTTATTAAAGCAGAAAATTTCTCTCATTCGGGAAGTGCTCTTATTAAGGGGGTAAACGATAATACGGGGAATTTATCCAAAAAAACCCGTGGGTTTTTGCAATCTTTTTTCTCAGGTGGTCGTTCTTTCTTGGTTGGTATAGTTCTTTTTGTTCTCTTTCTTGTTGTTGTCCTTTATTTTCTTTAAACATCAATACGTAATTGCTCTCCTAAAAAAATATGATAAGCTAAAAGCTAGGTGGTAGTTTAAGAGCTATATTTCAGCTCTTAATATCTCTACCTCATTTATAAAGCTATATTTAGGAGGCATGCATGAAAATACTACAAACTATAAGCGCAGTAACTTTTCTAGGAATTTTAAGCTTATTAGGTCAAGGTGTCATGGCTATGGAAACTTTAGAGGAAGCTGAGAGACCTGCAATGGGTCCGGTTCCACGACAAATTGGAGGTTCTACGGTTGCTGAAGAACACAAAGAAGAAGCTGTCTCGCAAGGAGATACCCTTGCGTCGGATTTATTGGGAGATCAGAAAAAACTTAAGCAAACATTTCAGGACCTAAAACAACATAAACCTAGAATGCGCCAGAGTGCAAGAGTTCGCTATATAGAAGCTGCTCGTCTAGCGCAGGAACTTGAGAGAGAACGAGTTAGTAAGCTAGAAAAGCAGCACCAAGAAGAATTAGAGAAAAATATAAAACTTAGAAGCCAGCTTGAGGAATTAGAAAGAAAACATGCAAGCCTCAATGCCCATTTTGAACAAACTATGTCAGATAAGCTGGTGGCTCAGCAAAAGGCCTATGATGCTGCGGCTCTCGTAGAGGGACTAAAACAGGAAGCAAGAGTGTTAAGGCAATGTAGAGAAGATCTGGAAAATGAACTAGAGAATCTAAGGATAAGAATAAAGGAACTAGAAAGCTATGGAATGAAAGGCTAATTTTGAGCACAAAAAATTATGTATTATATTAGAGATATGAACAATAAGAGGAGAAAGAGAAAATTGACTTTTAAGATATTTTATTATAAATGAAGACCTGCAATTAATAACAAATTTGATAATCCTTTTTTACCGGAGTCATATTATGAAAAAATTACTATCAACTATTAGTATCGTTGCTTTTCTAGGAACGCTGTCTTTCACAAATCCACACAATGCTTTAGCAGGCCTAGAAGAGGACAAAATTGTTCAGTCTCT
>CAYUAL010000191.1:0-1971 GCA_964442815.1 uncultured Alphaproteobacteria bacterium
TTGATAAGTATTTTGACTAGAACGCCCCAAAGTAACTAAGTCACCACATAAAGGATATCTTAAAGCACCTTTAGAACCTTCTCTAAAAATAAGGTATCCTCTTGGAATTCCAGGTAGAGGCTCTTGTAATGCTAAAGGACCACTTTCTTCGTCGGGCGATTTATTGGTTGAATAATCTTTTTCGGCAGAGTCAGATTCTTTATTTTCTCCAAAAGAAATTGAGTCACTTGATGGGCCATTAGCAAAATTGTCTGATGAAGCAATTTCTCCCCAGCCGGATTCCTGCGACAATTTTGATTTTTCGCTACTTAAGGGCTCTATGTTCTTATCGTTTTGAGTTTCATCTGACTTTTCTACTTCTGATATCTCTTGTAAAGAGGAATTTTCCTTTTCGGAAGAACCGGTTAGATGTGATAGAGAGTCATCTTCGCTATCATGGTCTTTAGCTCTATTAGGGAACAAAGAGTCTATATCGTGAATTGCAACTAATGGAGAACGAATTAATTTAGAGTCTACGTTAGTAGTTGATACTAATGTTTGTTCTACAGTAGACTCATCTTGAGATGAATCGTAGTTTTCATATTTTTGAGCAACCTCATGAAGTTTCTGGTTATTTATTTTCTTCTCAAAAGGCGCATCAAAATTATCTTCTTCTATAGGAGGAGGGATGACATCTACTTTTTTGTGAGGTTCTAAATCTACGTTAGCATTTTGGATAGCGTGGGTAGACATAACATTTATTTCGAACTTTGTTGAAGCACTCGATATTGGAACAGTGTCAGGCTCGCTATCCGTTTTAATATTTTGTTTACTACTAGATGAATTAGTAGCACTAGAATCGATATTGTTATTTATATCAAATTCTGCAACAGGTGGCTGATTATTAGAATTGTTAGATTCTAAATTGCTGTTTAAGGGTGGTAACGATGGAAATAGATCTTCAAAATTGTTGTTGTCTGAATTTGAGTCATATGTGGCTGGTTTGGAACTGTTCACACTGGTTCGTTTTCCAACGTTTCCATTCATAATCCAAACAATATCTTCAACGACGTCTTTTGCAGAAGATGGCCTGTCATCAGGATCTATAGCAAGAAGGCTCCGCAAAAGATCTTGAACTACACTAGGAAGAGGACTCATATCAGGTGCCTCTGATATACTTCTTCTAATTACACGTCTAACAAATTTTAAAGGTTCCTCTGGAGGGCAAAACCTACCCAACAAAAGTTCAAATAAAATGACCCCTAATGAATATAAATCAGCTCTTATGTCGACATCACTAGATCCCCATAACTCTTCTGGAGCTTGATAAACTACATAACGAGGTGAGACAGCCCAAGCAAGGCGCATTTCCAAACGGCTACTCCACCCACCAAGGGCTTTTACTTTTCCCTTAGAATCGATAAGAATTCTTGTAGGGTTTAAACCGGCATGGCGAATAGGCGCATTAGAAAGAATATTGTTTTTACTGTGTAAGAACACGAGTCCTTCAGCTAAGCTCTTAGCGATATCGAGAGCGAGATTTAGAGGTATTATTTCGTGAGAGGTCTCTCTTTTCTGAATTAATGTTTCTAAAGAACGACCTTCAAAAAAGGAACTTACAATATATGGAACATCGTTGGTTTCTCCAACATGAAGCACCGATGCAATAGAAGGGTGATTGATTCCCTTCCATTGTGATATATACGAAAGCTCTTTATCAAAAGAATCAAACTTAGTCAGTTCCGGCCATAATCTATCTATTAAAACAGGGATATCTTTGGGGTGAGAAGGGTCACGAGCTAGATACCTTTCGCCTAATGTCCAATGTGCAAGAAATCTGATGGGCACATAAGGGTCTACTTTAGCTTCTAGCAAAGATTGTTCCATTGTTATAACTCCTGATCTAAATTGCATATAGATTGCACAAATATCAATCTAAACTATATAATCTATTTTCTTTTCATGACAAAGTATTTTTTGCCAATTTAGCAA
>CAYUAL010000192.1:0-1875 GCA_964442815.1 uncultured Alphaproteobacteria bacterium
GATGAAATTGACACCGGTGTAAGTGGCTCGGTCTCTGCTGCCATTGGGAAGCGTTTACAGAAGCTAGGAGAATCAATTCAAGTCCTTGCGATAACGCATTCTCCCCAAGTTGCTTCTTCTGGCTCTTCACATTTCCGAATTCAGAAAACCTTTTTGGAGGGAGGGCTGCCTAAGACAGAGGCCGTTCCTTTAACCCCTCAAGAACGCACAGAAGAAATCGCCCGTCTTTTATCCGGCGAAGAAATCACGCATGAAGCCCGCGCAGTAGCACAACGCTTGATAGGCTAATAGCTTTTTCCCTTTTTTATGTTACAGTATACCCACCAACAAGAATAAGGAGTAACCCAAATGAGGTGTGTTTTATTTTCTGTTATAGGGTTAAGCAGTCTTATCCTTTCTATTATGCCCGCGACTGCAATAACTGAAACTGATCAGAAGGTTATTTTGCAAGAAGCGAAAGAAGGACGAGGAGAACAGTATAGAGAAGTAATAGCCTCTTTGCATATTAATACAGTTGATGTCGATGATTTTAATAGAAATCGTTGCTCAGCTTGCCACGGCGAATAAGAGTATGTGTTTTGCAACATAAGGACAGATCTTTAACAGTAGAAGAAAAATCTCTTTGGCAAAGAGTTGCCCAAACACTTACACCTTTATGGCCTCAAAAACTTTCTCTACCTCCTCAGAAAATAAAAGAAAAACCCATAAAGAAGACTTCTCAAACCCCACCCCAAGAAGGATTTGAGAAACATACAGAACGCAAACTTAAAAGACAAACTCTAAGAATAGAGGCAGCTTTGGATTTGCACGGATGCTCACGGGAGCTAGCTTATAAAAAGATTGCTGTCTTTCTGGACCAAGTACAGACTCAAAATAAACGCTGTCTTCTTATTATTACAGGGAAAGGGTCTGGTATTTTAAAAGAAGCCGTTCTTTCTTGGATAACCCAAGGACCCTATAGCTCTCATATTAGCTCTTATAAACAAGCGCCCCAAAACCTAGGAGGTTCTGGGGCGTTGATAGTTTTACTTAGAAAGAAAAGTTAATCTTATCTTTGGCTTTTATGAGCAAGAGCCTTTTTCACAGTCATATGTCTTAAAAGCACAGGGGCATTGCAAGCATTCGCACTACCTTTACAAACACCTATCCAATTTCCAACAGTTTCTGGCTTACCTGTGTGGGGATTAATTATTGGTTGTCCTGTAATCGGATCTACAAGTGGAGCTACAAGAAATCCTCCTAATCTCTCAACAAAGCGCTTGTCTTTTAAGTCAATAAAGATATTCATATCTATAGTTTCTACACTAACGTTGATATTATTTGCGCTAAATGTATCCCCTATCATTTTTTTAAGTGCTTCTTGATATTGTGCTGGGAATTTTTTCCCAAATGCTATTCTTATATTGAGATCTAGGGCATCAATACCTAGCCCTTCAAAAACAGCTAAAGACTTCTCCACATCCTCCAATTTAAACTGTGTAGACTGCTCCACTCCAGCAATAGGATTAGGACATTCTGTTTTTATTGCAGGTGGAAGTGTATTATTGTTCATTACCTCAGCAACTTTTCTTAAGGAAGGACCATGTCTTTCTTCTGCTCCAGCAGAAAGAGCAAACAAACTGGTTGTAAGAGCAACAAAACTTAAAGCTAACATCTTTTTCATTTTTTTATATCTCCCGATATTTTGGTTTTCTATTTTTAGAAGGAGGATTCTTCTTCTAAAATTATTATAGCACCTTTGCAGGAGATAGAAAGCCTAAATATATCCCAATCTTCTTAAAGAAAGAACTTTTCCTTTACCCACAATAAGATGGTCCATAACAAAAAGATTCAAGGGTTTAGCTGTACTTATCAACTGTCGCGTTATATCAATAT
>CAYUAL010000193.1:0-1865 GCA_964442815.1 uncultured Alphaproteobacteria bacterium
CTCAACTTCTTGTAGTTTTTGAGGGGAGTTCTCTATAATTTCGAATACAGTTTCTTTAAAAGCAGCTACGAGCTTCTTAGCATAAACAGGGCCTATGCCTTTAATCATTCCAGAAGCAAGATACTTTTCTATCCCTTCCAAGGTTGTAGGCGCAGATATCCTTAAGAAGTGACTTTTAAATTGAAGACCATGCGTACGATCTTGAAACCAAATACCAGAAGCTTGGGCGTATTCTCCAGCAGATATTTGGGGAGCATGTCCCATAAGAGTAACTAACTCTCTGTGTCCACGGACTTTTATTCTTAAGACACAGAATCCATTCTCTGGATTGTGGAAAGTAACGCGTTCAACTATGCCACTTAAGTATTCTATGTTTTTATTCATCTTTATATATTTACTTTTTTAGTTTTATAGAGTTTTTCATTTTATATATTTTATTTTGACTTTGTAGAGCTTGTCTTAAATTCAATTAAAACTATACTTCTTAAAATAACATGGATTAGTTTAAAAAAGAGCTAATCACCATGGCAATAGAGGGGTTAATCTTCCAAGTTTCTTAACAAAATTTTTAATAGTACTACCAATTCTTCTAGTATATTATCTCCTTTAATGAGTATTTAGCAGTACATAAAAAATACAGCCACAAGCTTTTTTAATAACTGAAATCATAGAAAGAAAATTATTGAGCTCAAGAGTAAGAGCTTTATCTATCACAGCTAAAAGAGTTTTTATGGATGTTCTAGAAAAAAGTTTTGGGTAGAAATTCTAACTTTTTAGAGGCTTATTTCTGTTTTTAGCTGCTTTTGTCGGGAAAACCAATAATGTGTGTTTTAGTGCGGTTTCTACATTTGGTGTTCTGTTTATGGGGATATAAAGCTCTGTCAGTACCTTTTTGCATCAACTGACGCCAAAAAATCTGCAACTTCTTAATTGACTTCTTTATTATAGCTATATGTAGTGTTTTTAAATAAACATTTATTATATTGCTTATAGGCGAGCAAGTCCTTTAATATGCTTTTAGATCTCCCTTCCATAGGTTGGATATGAGTTTTAGGGTACAAGTGTTAAAGGGGTCGCCTTTTTGGTTCTCTAGGATACTTACTTTGGTACAACCTAGTTTTTTAAACTAAATAAATTTTAGTCTCTTTATATTGCATTTTTAAGCAATATTGCGTATATTGGGTATGGGCGAGTAAGTCCTTTAATATTCCTTCGGTGCTCCCTTCCATAGGTTGGGTATGAGCCTTAGGGTACGAGTGTTAAAGGGGTCGCCTTTTTTCATTTTGATTGGGTTTATACACTTCTTCATAAAAGATATTTTCTTTAAAACAATCATACCAATCTGTTTTGTTTAGAGTATATTTTCTAAAAATTCCCCAACAAAATAAGTCTACAGCTTGTATGGCTAAGTTTTCGTGGGATGTTACGTGGTTGATATTTAGAATGGTTTTTAAAGGCAAATCTAAGTGTGCTTCGATATATGTATTGAATTCTTTTATTTCTTTTGAGCTTTTGCATTTATCAACATATAAATCTAAGCGTGTTACATTCTGCTTTAGATCAACATGCGTAAGCAAAGTCCTCGCTAAATAATTATATAACCGCTTCTTTCCTTCAATGGTTTGTAAATGAGGATAAGTATGTTCTTTGTCGAGAATAATACTATATAGGCTCCATCCTTCCTTAGGCATATGTTTGCAAAAGTATTTTTTTATATTCAGATCTGTTTTTGAACCTTTGAGTTCGTAAATAGATTTTCTCTCTTTATGGGAGATTTTATTTTTTAAAGCTTTCTTAACTGCAGTAAATAAGGATCTTTGGGTTTTTAAATCATTTACTTTCAGAAGCGTAATAACAAAATATCT
>CAYUAL010000194.1:0-1835 GCA_964442815.1 uncultured Alphaproteobacteria bacterium
CAGGAAGTATCGATTGTTTTTAGACAGAAGCAAGAAATCCATAGAATCTTATCAAGCCATTTAAATAGACATGAAGTAGAAGAGGGGTTAAGAGGGTACTTAGAAGAAGGATCTATTACTTGGCATAAAGGAAAGGAAGAGACATTTAATGCTTTAGTAAAAGCCTATATAGAAAACCCAGATTCTATAAAAGATAAGCTTGCTTTAGCTTACCGTAATAAAGATGTTTTTAAACTGAATGAGCAAATTAGAGATTCCTTAACAGAAAAGGGAGAATTACAAGATACTATTCCTTTTAAGATAGGTTCTTTGGATATGGCTATAGGAGAGCGAATTGTTTTTACCCAAAATGAGAATAAAGGCCAAGATATTAAGACCAGTAGAATTGATTCTTTTTCTCAGCATGCGAAAACAATAGGCATTAAAAATGGAAATTTCGGCATTATTACAGCTTATAATGAAAGAAAAAAGCAGATTAGCGTAAAGCTAGACTCAGGAAGAACAGTCTTTTTTAGTGTAGAGGATTACCCACATATCGCTTACGGATACGCTATTACGGTTAATAAGGCAGAAGGCCGAGATACAAAGCATATCTTCCATAAAGTAGATTGGCGCCAATCTGCAAACAGTATTTTAGTTTCCGGGACGCGTCACAGGGAAAGTTATCAGGCATTTATAAATGAAGAAGAGATTAAAGACTTTAAGAGTCTTGTCTATGCTGTAGAGCAACCAAAATACAAAGCTTTAAGCCGAGACTTTATTGAAACTTTCCCGAAACGTCATCAGGTAGCTTTTGAAAATGTTAGTACATATGTATCCCTTAAAGAAGAACTAATACGGACTCAAAAGTACCTAGGACATATTTTAGATGAAGTGGTTATTTCAGAAGAAAAGCATAAAATCTGGAAAAGCTATGAAGAAACTGAGATAAAACTTCAAAAGACAGCGTTAGAAATATGCAAAGATTGGGATAAGCATGAGATGTTCATAAATCAAGCAGATCTTAAAAAACGAACACTTGAGGAAGCAGCAGGACTTAAAATGCCTCTTCTTTCTAAAGAGCAAGAAGAGGGTAGGGGAAAAGCACAAGAATATGCGCAAGTGTGTATAGAATTCCAAGAATTGAAAGATAAACTTGTAAAAGACTTCTTTATTAGAGGGGAAGTACCTTCTGAGAATTCTCTATTCAAAGAATATGAAACTCTTCAAGAGAAAAGGTGCTCTCTAGCAAGTGAATTAGCTCTTAATCCTTCCATGTATAAGATATTTTTAAGCTTTAAAATACGTACAGAAACACAAGAAAAATCCTCTCTTTTAGGACATAGGATTATTCTTGGAGAAGCTCTTCCTTATTCTTGGGCAAGAGTTTTAAGAGATAGTAAGATGTATGAAGAAAAAGGGAAAGAAGAAGAGTCACTAAAGAGTAATGTACATTTCCAAGAGTACAGGAGACATGACCAAGACAGGAGGATTATATATCAGGCTTACCTAAAAGACCTCAAGAAAGAAGACCTCTTCAAAGAAGGGGAGAGCATAAAGAATCTTTTATATAGGCCTGATGTTAATCAGTATCTTAAAGCTCATAGAAACTTTAGGCTCTTTGAAGAGATTTATAAACAAAAACAACAAGCAGCATACCTATTGCATGAATCAATCAAAGAGAAAATATTCAATAAGCCATATATTTTAGATAAAGAACTGGATGTTCTTATATTAGAGGCTGCAGCTTATGAAAACGGGATAAAGAATTTAAACTCTAAGGTACTACAGCTTTAGTAACTAGATAAACTCTTTTCTAAGAAAGGGCAGGAAACTAGTGCGAGAAAACCTCAATA
>CAYUAL010000195.1:0-1820 GCA_964442815.1 uncultured Alphaproteobacteria bacterium
TTTGGGTGCTATTGTCGCTGAAACCTTTGCAGACGTCTTTGCCCCTGAAAAAATGGATGCTAAGATTCAAGAACATGAAAAAAAGTTGGGCCGTAAATTAACCAAAGAGGAATTTACCGATATCTATTCCTCTGAACTTAAAACCTACGAAGACCAAGTCCATACCACAGCCGGGTTAGCGAAATTAAGTGGTGCCATGGCAGCTTTGCTGGCAGGCCAAGATGTGGGCGTTGCGATTGCTACAGGCACCACGGCCGTAGACAATAACTTCCTCCATCTGGCTTTCCTTGGGATTGCAGCGGCAGGAGTAGCTTATGAAGTATACGAGGTCGTTAGTGAATTTAGGGATCATGGGGCTGAAGCCGGGTTTAAAAAACTGGGGATTACTGTTGCTGTAAATGTGGTTGGATACGCAACTGGAGCAACAGTGATTCGCTTTGCAGGCAAGATTTATCCCAGCGTTGCAGCAGCTGTGGCAGCATCTTTGGAAAAAACCCCTGTGCTAAAAACCGTTCTTAGCAGATATATGGATCAAATCGTCTCGGCCGGCGAATCCCTTCTTGCCACTAAAAGCGGGCAGATGTATTCTAAAGCGAGTGCTGCAGCGGATGCATTTGCAGAGAGGATGATGGGGGGTGTTTCTAACGCTACGAGACGGGTGTTTGGCGATGAGGTTGCGGGGGGCAGTGTAACTAGAGTTCCTCATTATGATTATTCAACAGCTGAAGCACCACTTTCGTTGAGGATAGATCCTATAACTGGTAAAGGACCTATGCATGTGGATGCAAAGTTATTTACAAGTGCTGAGTCCTATACTAAAGAAGGATCTCAAAGAAACAGAATCCAATTTTGGAGATTATGGTCAGAAAAATATCCTGGAACACTTAGTGAAACTAATTTAAGGTTAATTAATAATCCTGGAAGGCCTTTAGCTCCAGAAGTAGATGCACAATGGTTAAAACACTTTCCTGAACATCAGAGCTACATAGGTGATAAGTTAGTGCACCACCATATTGACCATGCTCATCTTGTTACTGCACTACCTAAAAAATTACATGAAAGTCAACCGGGGCGAAGCATGTTCCACCAGCACTTAGGAGGTAAGAAGAAATGATTCAATTTATACAAACGATAGAAGAACTACAAACATTTATAATGCAGGGTGCAGAAGAATTCGAGGACCTTACAATAAAGAGAAGGTTTATGCTGAGTTCACCAGGATGTAACCATGAGCGTGTAGAGGCTTTAAGAAAGAAACTGCCCGACCTTCCAGAATCGTATACTAGGTTCTTAGAAAGATTAAATCTTAATGGTGTAGATATAGGATGGTTTGGGTTAACTCCTTCTTCTAATCATCCTGTAGATGCTGTAGAAAACGTTTTAGAGGCCCAAGTAGACCCGTTTTTTCCTAAAGAATTTATGCAGAAACATCGTATGTATTATATAGGATATAATGATACAGACTTAGTATGTGTGACAGCTGGTACTGATAAATTCAAAAATGGGGAAATTTTGTACGTAGAAGAAGGGGATCCCTTTGAACCAAAAGATAGTCAGATACATCCCCTTGCGGAAAATTTTGAGCAATTTTTGCTTCTGGCTGGAAACTTGACCCAAATACAAGGGGAAATGCAGGCTGATGACTCTAAGCGTAAGGAAAAGAGAGTAGAATTTACTACTATTATGAAAAAATTAAAAGTTCCTGAAAAATACCATAAAACCTGGCTACGGATGATTTAAGAGGGTAAAAAACATGCTAAAGACTATTTTGAGTGAGGACAATAATGAGTATTTCACAATTAAAAAAGCTCTTAATCTAA
>CAYUAL010000196.1:0-1809 GCA_964442815.1 uncultured Alphaproteobacteria bacterium
TTATAATTTATAACTTATACTGCAAAACAGGTAAAAATTTTTTTCAAAAAGCGTACATTTTTTCTATTTTGACATAAGATTTTCATCATTTTTTGTATTCTACCTGTTTTTAACATCGTTTTTACATCCCTCTTATTTATCTTTAAAAAAACTCTCTGTCTCTCACAAAATCACTTTAGACACATTTATAGCACATTTTATTTATAAGTCAACATTATAAAATTATCTGGATAGTTTCTAATAATGAGGGGATAAATGTAAGCAGATTAAGGATAATAAGAGATGGAGGGAAATTGCCGGGTGTTTTAACGGCCTTTTTATGGTTATGACCATTTTTTATCGAGCAAACAAATCAACAATATCTTGGAGCAATAAAACTAGCTCATTAGATAAGGATTTAAATTGGCAGATTAGAGAAAAATATACCGGCTTAAGGCAATAACATTTTCAGTTAAACAAATCAAGTAACGTAATCAACAACTACTCTAAACCAACCAGTGTCCTATCTGTAATTAAAAGGGCTTCCGCTTTTTATAGCAGATATTAACCTTCTAGCAGGATCACTGTATGTATCGATTTCTACGGATTCTTGGATATACTGAATGGCCTCCTCTTGTTTACCCATGTCCGCACATACTAACGCAAAGAGATATTTGTCCCACTTGCTTCCATCGATGGCTGCCTTTTTTAGCTGATCAAAAGATTTCTTTTCGGCTGTTGATTGTTCAGTCTTGAGAGCCTTAAAAAGCTCGTCTAATCGTTCAGATGTATATCCATGTTCTGCAGCTTTTCGGATCCAAGAGAAGGCTTCAGCGTTGTTTTTATCCACTATCCCCTGCCAACCCCTTGCATACATCTCTCCAAGAATATACGCTGCATCTCCAAGTTGTTCTGCAGCTGTTTTCCATAAAGAGATAGCTGCTTGTCCGTCATGCTCAACTCCTTTGCCATACATATACATTATTCCAAGAATAAATTGAGAATTTGCATGATTTTGTTCTGCCATTGTTTTAATCCAGTTAACTTTTTCCGCAAGCTGCCTTTCATCTTCTCCCGTCGACAACCAGAGAGAACGTAAAACGGAAAGTGCTTCTTTATCTTCGTCTATCATGGCCTCTGAAAGGTCGGAGATAACTGGCTTGACTCCAGACTGAGCGACAGGAGATGTGTTTGTGTTACTTAAGTCTTCTGTCTGAAAACTAGAACTGCTAGAACTATTCACACTTACAAAATACATATTTGTGCTAAGCAATAAAACTGGATTAAAAAGATAGGCGTAAAACATATTTTTTTTCATTGTACCACTCCTATTAATTATAATTAAATTCACATCCTCTAACCATTAAAGGATTCAACAGCAGAACCTCACCAAAGAAAACAAGGGAACAAACAGACTTCACGTTTCATTTGTACCTCCTATACTCCTGATAGACGCTCAATAGTATAGGGGAGTGTGAACTTATGAGTAATAGCTGTCAACGCTAAAAGTGATAAAATATACTATAGAGGCTTTAAGATTGATGTGATGATAAATAAAAATTCAGAAAAAAGAGAAATCTATAAATGAAAATATTTTTTAAAGTTATTTTTATCTACTTCCCCCTCCCCTTCTCTCTTTAAAGGTTTGGACAAAACAAAATATCAGAGAGGATACAAAGCCCTAAAAACTAAATACTGAAAAGGAAATAAACTAACGCGTCGTTCTTTTATCCACGAGCCACTCATCCTTTACTGTGAACCCCAATGATTTTAGAGCACGTAGGATGACAGTTCTTTCTGTCTCTCCCTTGTTTGCACGGATGTGGTCAC
>CAYUAL010000197.1:0-888 GCA_964442815.1 uncultured Alphaproteobacteria bacterium
GTCATTTAAATCATTTGGGTTTATATCTGAATAGATTGCTTCATTGTCTTTGTCATTTATGTACTTATAGAACTTCAAAGAATTTTTCAATATAACAAAAATGTTCTTTTTATTCTCTTCTTGCTCTTCAACCGATATTTGCTTTGTTTTTGTCTTATCTTTTCTTTCTTTTCCTTCTTTTCGTTCATCATCTGCCATCTTAATAACCTTCTTTAAAACGTACACATCGAATAATACTTTCATAGCGCCACATTCTGTCAAAGTAATCTTCTCTTCTGTACCACCCAACAAGCTTTGCGCCATTTCAGCATACTCGCTTGCCTTGCTTGCAACTTTCTCATCCGTTATTTCTTTGATTTTCTCAAAAATAACGTTATTAATATTCTCTCCGTCTTTCCAGTCTCCATAGAACTTCATAGCAAAGATTAAGGCGTGATAGAACTGCAAGATAACTTCTTTTTCAAAAGGCGTATGAATATCATTTTTACCCAACAAAGATACTCCCGCCGTATACGCGTTGAGGAAGTCCACATTATCTCTCGGTAAAAACCGATAACACATTATCGCATGAATTAAATTACTTTCCGTTAAGACATCCTTGCCCCAATCTAGCTTTAACTGGGGATTTCTCTCGACGCGGATTTCGGTCTTTGAATCGAGGTCGATAATCTTCTCGTAGAACCTCGCAATATCTTTCGGGTAATACCACCAGAAATACCCTTGAGTCGCAATATTTAAACTAATAGCAAAGCTTCTTACGTCTCCCCATGCCGCATACCATAAGGCCTGAGCAGGAACCCCTCTAGGGAGTATCTTTTCAATTATTAATTCACTGATCTTATCCTTAATCCCCACTATAAACTTGATTTTGTCGATTCTGTCATTGAA
>CAYUAL010000197.1:898-1762 GCA_964442815.1 uncultured Alphaproteobacteria bacterium
AGTTAACGTGGGCTGTCGCAAAGAGTGTGAAGGCGAGTACAGTCGGATTCGCACTGACCATTTCGGCTGCGCCTTTTCTTCTTCAGGAGGCTCTTGGCGCGCCAGCTCTTGCTTGGTAAGCTCTAGGCTTTCCTTTTCTGCCTTCTCAAACTCTCCTCTCATCCATGCAATCCACTGTGCGGCGTCGCCATTGAGTGCATTTAACTTATCTAAAGATTTTCGTCCATAAATTAGGTTCCTTTTCTCTTTATCTTCAACCGCCTGTTCGAACCAGAAAATATTACTCTTTCTATCCTCATCCGGCTCTGCAAGATTAGTATCCTCTTCCATGTTAATTCTTGTTTCAACCATAGAAATCATCTTAGTTGCTTCTTCAGGTGTGACCGCTTTATCCGGCGCAACTTCCTCGTTTGTTGGGTCAACATATAAACCTTTTACCCTTAAGAAATGGATTCTATTTGCCAAGTCTCTAAATTCTTCAATTTGTGTGGCCGTAAATTTTACCTTACCAAAAGATGGCAACCATAGCGCAAAAAATATCTTTTTTGTATGCTCTTCTTCCGCTTTCTTAAGTAAGCTCAGACCTTTTTCTTTATTCTCTGTAGAATGAGAAATTAAAATCATTGAGAATTTCCCGACCTCTTCAAGAGCTAAAACTGCAATATGATACGCAATATGCGGTAGACCATCCTTTAGCAGCAATCTGCTTCCTTTAATTAAATCGGTGGCGTGAGACAAACACGCAGCCTTAAGTTTGTTGATCTTTTCAATACTCATAAACTGCCCAGAATTTCGAAATAATGATAATGGTGTCGTTTTTCACATCTTCGGCTTTTTCATTCACTTGTCAAAGGGATTCCGGGG
>CAYUAL010000198.1:0-1700 GCA_964442815.1 uncultured Alphaproteobacteria bacterium
CAACATACGTAAAAACTTAGCAACCGCCCAAAAATTATTAGCAGAAGCCGGATATATCATTAAAAATGGTATTCTTTTAGATTCCAACACCCAAAAGCCCGTTTCTCTTGAAGTTATAAGTGTTGTTCCTTCCTATGAAAAAATGGTTCTGGCTTTTATAAAAAACCTAAAAGCCTTAGGAATTGATGCTCGTTATAAATTTCTCGATACAGCTCAATATTTAAAGCGTCTGCATGAGTTCGACTTTGATATCATCGCGGGAGGAACCATCCCACAAACCACCAATCCTGGGAATGAACAACGTGATTATTGGGGAAGCCAATCAGCCTCTACGCAAGGGTCCCATAATTTAAGTGGTATTTCAGATCCTATTGTCGATGAACTTATTGAAGGTATTATTGGAGCCTCCACGTACGAAGAACTTTTGAATCATGCACGTGCTTTAGACCGCGTTCTCTTGTGGGGATTTTATGTTATCCCGAAATGGAATACTTCAGAATTTAGATTTGCTTTTTGGGACAAGTTTGGGTTTCCCTCACAAACTCCTACCTACGAGATTGGATTTGAGACATGGTGGATTGACCCTGCAAAAGAAAAAGCTTTAAGCAATTTTAAGAAAAAATAATTGCGATGAGTTTACACTTCGAAAAAATATATGCTGAGCTTCAAAAAAATTTTTATACAAATGTTCCTTTTCCCATAGAATACTCTCAAATTCTTGAAGCTATACAAGCTTTTTTTGATTTTTTAGAAGAACCGGATTCTATAAAGAACCACATTAACTTTACTATTGCCCCTCAACATCGTAGAGGAGATATAGGCTTTAAACATAGGGATCCCGGAGCAGATATTTATAACGATAGTAAAGATTTCTTCCACTTTCATCCCCTCATTTTTGAAAAATATGACCATTTTCTGAAAGAAAATCCTCTTGTTCATGCTTTTATGTTAAAAGCTCTGCCTATTTGGGATCTTGCTTATAAAACGACTCAAGACATTTTAAAGGCTTTTGAGCCTTCTTTTCCTGGCTGCTATGATAAAATTTTTAGCACAAAAGAGCCTGTTCATATTTTACTGAGATTTTTACGCTATGATTGGCAACAATCTGGAACATATCTCGCAAAACCTCATTTTGATGCGGGCTCTTTCACTTTAGCAATCGCAGAAAGCTGCCCAGGCTTAAGAATTGGCAGTTGCCCAGAAAATCTCGAACCTGTACATCATAAAGAAGGCAATGCTCTTTTTATGCTAGCCAGTAACTTTCAAAAAGTATTTACTCCTCCTAATCTTTATCCAGGATGGCATGACGTTATCCAACTGGATGAAACCTTAATCGGAAAACCTTTTGCCAGATGGGCCGTGGTTGTCTTTATAGAAGCTGCTGGTGTAGATGCTTTACCCAGAACAGAAACCCATAAGTGGCCTGTAAAATAAATTCCTTAACACCTGACAAACTTGAGAAAGCTGTCAGCCCGCTACTTGATAGCGGGATCCAGGGGGATTAGACGCGGTCTATGAAAGCTTATTATGCCATTCTAGAGAGTGTTTCGAGAGCTCTAAAGACCTCAAGTTATTATCCTGGATACCGCGTCAAGCCACGGTATGACATTTTTTCTTTTATGTTCTAAATTTGTTAGGTATTAAATTTCTTTTTACATCCCTCTTGAAAAAAAGAGAGCTTAAGGCCATAGTACCCTAGA
>CAYUAL010000199.1:0-1219 GCA_964442815.1 uncultured Alphaproteobacteria bacterium
TTGATACATTCTTTCTAGCGGCAAAGTAATTTTCTTACGTGCTTTAGCTTGCGTCATTTTAGGCGTGCCTCCAAATGATGAATGGCGTCCTTAGAAAGGATAAGAGTTTTTCTCTTTAGGATACTATGAACATTTGCCCCTTGTTGAGGAAGAACATCAATATTAATAAGGTTTGATGCTGCTTTAGAGAGATTAGAATCTATTTCATCCCCCCCAATAAATAAAGCAGATGTAATACCTAAAGTTTGGAGAATTTTTTCAAAATCACTTGCCTTATGCGTCTTAAGAGCAAGATCATCCATAACTACAAGATCGCCTTCTGCCAATTTCTGGGATAAAGCGGTTTTTAACCCTAAGCTGCGTACTTTTTTAGGAAGATTATATCCATGGTCACGAACAACAGGACCAAATATAACAGCACCACCTCTAAATTGAGGGGAACGTAGGCTTCCTTGACGGGCACGTCCTGTTCCTTTTTGACGATATGGCTTACGAGTAGTACCGCTTATATCGGATATTCCTTTAGTCTTATGGGTTCCTGCACGGGCTTTAGCTAACTGCCAATGAACCACACGCGCTAGTATGTCGGGACGAGAAGGAAGACCAAAAAGACCTTCTGGCAAGCTTACTTCTCCTACCACTTTATTTTCTAAACTCTTAACTGGACACTTCATGTTCCAATTCCTTTACCAATCTATCAATCTATGCTCTAACGCTTAACCGCATCACGAACCATTACAAAACTTCCTTCAGATCCAGGTACCGCTCCCCGAATAAGCAATAAACCTTGATCAACATCTACACGTTCAACTTTCAGATTCTGAACAGTTACACGCTCTGCCCCAAGATGTCCTGCCATTTTCTTTCCTTTAAAGACACGACCAGGATCTTGACGATTTCCTGTAGAGCCATGACTTCTATGAGAAACAGAAACACCGTGAGAAGCTCGCAAACCACCGAAGTTATGGCGCTTCATACCACCAGCAAAACCCTTACCAATGCTAGTGCCTGTTACATCTACTAATTGACCTGATGTAAAATGATCTACACGAATTTCAGCACCAACTTCAAGAAGATTTTGCGCTTCTACTCGAAATTCTACTAATTTACGTTTAGGCTCTACTTTTGCTTTTGCAAAATGGCCCCGTAAAGGTTTTGTCGTGTTTTTAACTTTACGTTGACCTACGCCAACTTGAAGCGCTGTATAGCCTTCTTTTTC
>CAYUAL010000199.1:1229-1679 GCA_964442815.1 uncultured Alphaproteobacteria bacterium
ACAATTCTCAACCTTTAAAACGGTAACAGGAATATGCTCCCCTTCCGTAGTAAAAAGACGCGTCATGCCGAGTTTTTGAGCAACGAGTCCTGTACGCATCTTCTTCTCCTAAAGTTTAATCTCAACATCAACACCAGCCGCCAAGTCTAACTTCATTAGAGCGTCGACTGTCTGAGGTGTCCAATCCACAATATCAATAAGACGCTTGTGGGTACGAATTTCAAACTGCTCGCGGGCTTTTTTATCAATGTGAGGACCGCGGTTAACAGTAAATTTTTGGATATATGTTGGCAAAGGGATAGGCCCCTTTACAACAGCACCCGTTCTTTTGGCTGTATTCACAATTTCTCGCGTTGATTGATCTAAAATACGATGATCAAAAGCGCGTAGACGAATACGAATGCTTTGATTTTCCATGATATTACTCGCAGTCCAATTCCTGTTTTTACC
>CAYUAL010000200.1:0-1674 GCA_964442815.1 uncultured Alphaproteobacteria bacterium
TCAGAGAGGGAAGAAAACGCTCCTTATCGAGCACACAAATAAAATTGGAGAAAAAATACGAATTTCCGGGGGAGGTAGATGTAACTTTACGAATCTACATGTTACGAGTGAGAATTATATTTCTCAAAATCCTCATTTTAGCAAATCAGCTTTAGCCAATTATAACTCTCCTGATTTTATCAAATTAGTCGAGTCTTACCACATTGCTTATCACGAAAAAACCTTAGGTCAGCTATTCTGCGATGGGTCTTCACTTCAAATTATTAATATGCTGCTTGATTTATGTCAGCGTCATAACGTGGATATAAAGCTGAATTGTAGCGTTAGGGATATCTCTAAATCTGATTTATTTACTATAAATACTAACACCGATACGCTCTATTCCAACGCGCTCATCATTGCAAGTGGGGGGCTCTCCATTCCTAAAATAGGAGCAAGTGATTTTGGGTACCGGATAGCGCAAAAATTTGGCTTAAAAATTATTCCCACAAAACCAGCCTTAGTTCCTTTATGGGTAGATGAGACCCAAAGATCGTTCTTTACAAATCTTACAGGCGTATCCAATTTGGCGACCGTAACTTATAAGAAGAGGAGCTTTACTGAAAATATTCTTTTTACGCATAAGGGCTTAAGCGGACCTGCAATTTTGCAGATTTCATCCTATTTAGAAAAACTTGAGGGAGAAGAAATACTGATTAACCTGGTACCCACCCTTGATCTGAAAAAACAATTTTCTATTGATAAAAATAAAAAACAAACGCCTTTCCATTATCTAAAACCTTATCTTTCAAGCCGCTTACTTGAAAGCTTTAATGTAAATGTAGATTTTAATAAAAACATAACAGACTTGAAATATGAAAGCTTATCAAGTCTTGCAGATAAACTGCATAAATTTAAAGTCCGTATTTGTGGAAGTGAAGGGTACCAAAAAGCAGAAGTAACCGCTGGCGGCATTGATACAAAGGAACTCTCCTCAAAAACTATGGAGTCTAAAAAAGTTCCCAACCTGTTCTTTATTGGCGAAGTAGTGGATGTCACGGGTTGGCTGGGAGGGTATAATTTTCAATGGGCATGGTCTTCTGGTTTTGCTGCAGGAAATAATTGCTGACTTTAAATTTACTGTTTTTCAGCATAGGTCCCGTAAAGGGCGTGAGGATGGCCTTTATGATATGCCCAATACTGGTCTCCATAGGACCAATGCCAATACTCGGTTGGATAATTAACAAAATCAACTTTTTTTAAAACATCCTTCAGAATCCTACGATATTTCTTAGCTTCTTCAGAAATACAAATCGCGTTTGTCTGGGAAAGGGTACCGTTTTCATCTTTCATCCAATCTTCAGGATGGATGCCCATATCCACATATTTTCCTTCTTTATTTACTAAATAAATATCAACCGCTCCTCCTGTTGAATGGGGAGGAATTTTCTTAGATCCATCTTTATTAGTAATAGGGGATACCATTTTTGTAGTCTCATCAAATACCTGCTCCTCCGTCCATTGAGGATATAACTGACGATTCATACGAAAACGGTTATCAAACAACATTTTTTGGAGACTAAGGCTTCTATACCCTTCATATAAACAAAACCTTAAGTCTTTTGGAAGAAGAGCTTGCGCATCAAGAAGCTTCTCGTATACCGTTTTTCTTATCTTCGTATAATCTGTATTATT
>CAYUAL010000201.1:0-1653 GCA_964442815.1 uncultured Alphaproteobacteria bacterium
GCATACCTTCGCGGTAAGAAAAAGAAATTTTTTCAGAGTCGCTTACATAGAGTATAAGTTGCTGTATTTGAGGATGAATATCTCGCCACGGAGTCGTCATTTTAAATACATAAAGAAGCGCAAGACTTTCTAGAGTTTGTGTATAGTACTCATTGAAAGATTTTGACCAAGGCCGAATAACTCCTTCTAAAAGGGAAAGGGACATATCAGGGACGACAAGAGCAGGATCTATTTCCATTTTAACGCCGAGTCCATCACAGGTAGGGCAAGCCCCATAAGGATTATTAAAAGAAAAGAGTCTTGGTTCAATTTCTTCTAAAGTAAAACCTGACTCTGGGCAGGCAAATTTTGCTGAAAAAGTATGTTGTTCCCCTGTATCAGCTTCTTCTGCTATTAAAAGCCCGTCTGAAAGAGTTAAAGCTGTTTCAATAGTATCTGTCAAACGTCGTTGGATATCTTCATTAATGACAATCCTATCAACGACAACCTCAAGGGTATGTTTTTGATTTTTGTTAAGCTCAGGCGTTTCATCAATTTCGTAAAGAGTTCCATTAATTTTGATACGTTGGAATCCTTTTTTCTTAAGTTCTAAGATCTCTTTTTTGTATTCTCCTTTGCGGCCTCGGACAATAGGAGCCAGGATGAGAAAGCGCGTTCCTTTAGGAAAAGCTAAGAGAGCGTCCACCATTTGGCTAATGGTTTGGCTTTGAATAGGAAGGCCTGTTACAGGCGAATAAGGAATTCCTATGCGCGCAAAAAGAAGACGTAAATAGTCGTAGATTTCTGTGACTGTGCCAACGGTAGAGCGAGGATTATTAGAAGTTGTTTTTTGCTCGATGGATATGGCTGGAGATAAGCCCTCAATGGCGTCTACATCCGGTTTCTGCATCAGTTCTAAAAACTGGCGTGCATAGGCGGATAAACTTTCTACATAACGTCTTTGCCCTTCTGCATAGAGCGTATCAAAGGCTAAAGAGGATTTTCCAGATCCGCTCAACCCTGTGAGAACAACAAGTTTATTCTTAGGAATATCTACAGTGATATTTTTGAGATTATGTTCTCGAGCCCCTTGAATATGAATAACAGAAGAAGACATAGATATCCTGATACTATTTATTAGGTAATTTATAGGCTCTCCTTTTTAGAAAATCCACTAATAACATAGCATGTAAATTTTGAAGATAATGGAGAAATGATTATTTTTTAGTTATGGAAAGCGCTGTATCAACAATTTGTTCTATAGTAGGATAATATATCTCTTCAAGAACACGGCTTGTAGGTGCAGGCACCTCAGGAAGCGTAATTCTACAAGGTTTTTCTTTTAAAGACTTTGGATGAAGATTTTCAAGCACGCTTGCTATTACCTCGCCAGCTAGCCCACAGTTTTTCCAGCTACCATCAATGGCAACTAGTCTACCAGTCTTTTCTACAGATCTAACAATGATCTCTGGATCTAGTGGATTCAGAATTCTTAGATCGATTACTTCAGCATGTATATTAGATTCTTCTAATTTTTTACATGCTTGCATAGCCAGATAAGTAGAATACCCAGCTCCTACAAGAGTTATATCAGTACCTTCTTTCAAAATTTTTGGTTTTTGCTCCGAAAGGTTTACTTCTCTTATTGGAGGAAGGACTTCTTTTTGCTCATAT
>CAYUAL010000202.1:0-1230 GCA_964442815.1 uncultured Alphaproteobacteria bacterium
CACGTACAGTTACAATGTTTCTTTAACGCTTTCATAAGGCGTGCATGATCGATGTTGTCGAATAGATAGTGTACGCTTCTTTCTGTAAATTCAAAATGTAAAGAATACTTTTTAGATGAAAAAAAAGGCTTCTGAGATCATCTTCCTTAGTCGATCAAAAAAAGGAAAAAAAATGATTTCAGAAGCCACAAATAAAGGTTTTATAGAAGAGCTTTTAGAAAAGCTAATCCTTGGCTCAGAACATACGCCAAAAATCTTAGAAAAACTCTTTAACCAGCTTATGCTAGCAGAAAGAGAGTCAGTACTTGGAGCAGCTCCTTATGAACGAACAGAAGATCGTAAAGGTTTTGCGAATGGATTTAAAGATAAAAAATATCTTTCTAAAATGGGAGATTTGAATCTTAAGGTCCCCCAAACGAGGGATGTCCCATTCTATCCCAGCTGTTTAGAAAAGGGAGAACGAACAGAAAGGGCTTTAATGCTGACATTCGCAGAGGCTTATGTACAAGGTGTTAGTACAAGGGACATGGGGAGGATCGTAGAAGAGCTATGCGGACGATCAATTTCTTCGACAACAGTATCTGAGTATGCCAAAGTTTTAGATAAAGAGGTTCAGGCTTTTAAAGAGAGAACCTTAGGAAGCTATAAATATGCGTACTTAGATGCTCAATATGAAAAAGTTCGATACGAAGGAATAGTTAGATCTATGGCTGTTTTGAAAGCGGTTGGGGTAAATTCAGAGGGAAGAAGGGAATTGTTAGGGATAAGTTGTTCCTTATCAGAAGCAGAAGTCCATTGGAGAAATTTCTTACAAGATCTATTAAGAAGAGGACTGATGGGAATAGAGCTGGTGATTAGTGATGATCATGCTGGGCTGAAGGCCGCGCTTAGAGCTGTTTTGCCGGCAGTAAAATGGCAGCGCTGTATATTTCATTTAGCGCAGAATGCAAGGCATTACAGTCCCTCTAAAACAATGCAACCAGAGATACAAGAAGCAGTAAGAGGGATTTACGGGGCCCAGGATCGAACAGAAGCAGAAAGCAGGTTAAAAAAAGTAGTAGAAAAGTTTCAAGGGAGAGCTAAAAAATTTTGTGATTGGTTGGAAACAAATTTCCTAGAAGGTTTGACTTTTTATGATTTCCCCAAAAAGCATTGGAGAAAAATTAGAACGGTAAATGCAGTGGAAAGGATCAACCGTTCTGGCGTTTGCCCTTTCGCCGCGGGAGGGTG
>CAYUAL010000202.1:1240-1639 GCA_964442815.1 uncultured Alphaproteobacteria bacterium
GGGATTATTTCCCAGTGTAGAATCGTGTGAAAGGCTGGTAGTGAGTATAGGCATAAGGATCCATGAGGAGTGGGCGATGGAGAAAAAGTACATGGATGTAGAATAAGGCCATTTTTGATTGAAGCGACAACCCTGATTTAGAAATAGCGGATCGAAGGCCGGTGTCAAGGTCGAACGTAGTGAGCCGAAGGGGAACCTTGACATCGATAGCCAGAGATCTGCTATAAATCAGACGGGTTGGCGCGGGAAGGGCCGTTAAAAATAAGAAAAATAACGCTTAAGGAAGAAAGATCTCAGATTTTACAGAAAAAGGCTTGCTTTATCTTACAAAACGCTCCATTAACTTCTTCAAACCGCTTAAGTTGTATCGGCAAATACTGAGGAGGGGCTGCATTTATG
>CAYUAL010000203.1:0-1638 GCA_964442815.1 uncultured Alphaproteobacteria bacterium
AATCTTTGCAAATTGTCTCTGCCTTAAGTGAACTTACAGGAACAGCCAATCCTACCAGCTTTGTAGACCAAATCCGAGATTCTTTAGGACTCGGAGGTCTCTCCTTCACAGGCAATGGAGGAAGCGGAGGGGGACTTAGTCTTGGAAAATATCTCTCTGATGATGTTTATGTAAATGTAGAACAAGGGCTAGACGAAGAAAGCACAAAAGCTTCTGTGGAAGTAAAAGTGCTCCCTGATGTGACTCTTCAAAGCGACGTAGGCGCAGATGCTTCAGCCGGTGTAGGTGTCAATTGGCGGTATGAATACTGATAAAAAACTTCTTACACAGCTTTAGGCAAGACATCTAAAAGAGTATCATAACGCTTAAGACAAGTTTCCAAGAGATGGAAAAAACCCTCTGTATTTACGGTACGTAAGACAGTTGTATTTGCTGGCTTATCAGCAAGACGATGCCAATCAACAATGGTACGTCCTAAGGTTAGATGGCCTCCCAACTCTATTTCTACATGAACATGGCGACCTTCAAAAAGAGTGGGTTTTAAAAGATAAGCAACTACTGCTGCATCATGCACCAACCCTCCTCCAAAACCATATCGCTTTATATCGTAGATTCCAGAAAAAGAAAGGGTGTCAAATACTGTCAAAGCCTGTTTATTTCCAATGGCCTGGATAGCATCCATACGAGCTGGAGTTGCTACAAGTTGATGTGTAATATCTAACCCTATCATTGTAGTTTTGATACCGCTTGTAAGCACTACATGAGCCGCATATGGATCCACATAAATATTAAATTCTGCTGAGGGCGTTACGTTGCTTTCCGCAAGGGATCCCCCCATAAAAATAATTTCTTCAATATTAAGCGCGATACGTGGCTCTTTAATAAGAGCCATGGCAATGTTTGTTTGAGGACCCGTTATAATAAGCGTTACTTTCCTTGTTGCAGTCATCAAAGCATCTACAATGAAATCAATGGCATGCTGCTTTTGTACAGAGATAGTAGGCTCCGGAAGATCAGACCCATCAAGGCCTGTCTTACCATGAATTTCCTCTACAGTGAGAAGACTTTTAACTAAAGGACGAGAACATCCCGCGAAAACAGGAACATCGGGCCGGCCTGCAAGCTCACAGATTTTTAGAGCATTTCGCGCTGTATGATAAATAGGCACATTCCCCGCTACTGTTGTAACACCCAAAAACTTAAATTCTTCAGGATGGGCAAAGGCCATTAACAGTGCTACAGCGTCATCTATACCTGGATCACAATCAAAAATAATAGGACGCGGGGACATAAAAAATATTCAATTAAAAAATTATTTCAATTTTGTTTCTTTAAAGAGGACATGCTTACGAACACGTGGGTCATATTTTTTAAACTCAAGCTTTCTTGTAAGTTTACGAGGGTTCTTTTTAATTACATAGAAAAAACCTGTATCTGCGCTGCTTTCTAGCTTTATTAAAACAGTTGCTGCCTTTGCCATAATTATTCCTCTAATATGGGAGAATATTCTCCAAAAAATCGTATGTATATACCACAATATAGTTTGAGTGATATGTCTCAGTCCTCCTACGCCAAGGCTTCGGAGGACAACCTAGCTCTAAACTCGCTTCTGGTTGGCCTGCCAACCGAAGCTCGAAG
>CAYUAL010000204.1:0-1621 GCA_964442815.1 uncultured Alphaproteobacteria bacterium
GTAATTTTTCTTTTTCAGCAGAGCTGGCTTTTTCCAGCATTTTTTCGGTCAAACTTTTTAACTTGTTTAAATCCAAATTTTTAAAAATGGAATAAATGTCTTCCGCTCCGATATTTGCCTCAAAACAAGTTCAATATTTAAGAGAAAATCCTAAAGTTATCAAAGAATTAAGTGATACAATATGGAAAACAGTACGATCTGGCAGTGGAGGTACAAAAGTAGAAATTGGCACACCTCCTCCAGATGATGCTGAGCCGGAAGCCTAATGGAAACCAGTGATCTCACAAAAATAGTCCAGAAAGGTATAACGTTAATCTCATACCGTCCCAGAAGCAGGAAAGAATTAGAAAATAGACTCAATGAATTTATAGATAAGAGAAAACTTTCTCGTTCCTTACTGCCCAAGGGGATAGAGAGATTAACAGAACTAGGTTATATCAATGATGAGTCATTTGCTCAATGGATAGTTGATTCGTATAAGGGGAAAAAGGCAAAAGGAGGAAGTTTTCTAAAGAAAAAACTTAGGGAAGAAGGGATAGAATCTTCAATTATTGAAGCAGTTGTTCCAACAGACAAAGATGAAGAAATGCAGGCGGCCAGAGCTCTTGTAGATAAAAAATGGCTTATTTGGAGTCAATTTTCCTCTGAAAAGCAGAAAAGAAGAATTCAAGATTATCTTGTTAGAAGGGGCTATTCGTTCGATATTGTATATCGTTTGGTTGACGAATACGTTAAATCACCCTACAATACGCTTACATAAATTGACACATAGTATACATTTTTTTTGGAGGCTAATTACACATGGTAATAACGCATATTACAAATAGGTTTACACTCGTACCAATAAGACGTTTGTCTTCTCCTACAGTGTTCCCCATTGTCTAAAGAACATCTTTGTGCGTTTTCTACCGTAAGTCTAGCTTCTAAAAACTCTTTTAAGGAGGTTTTATGTTTGATGTATTAAAGACATTGACTGAATTGGTAAAGACAAAACCTACAAGGTCAACAAAGCATACAGTAGAGGAAAAAGTTGAGGTAGTAAAAACTAAAGAACCCCAACCAGTTTTGCAAAATACAGCTCCGGTACAAGTTCCTGTGCAGCAGCCAGTTGTTCAGCAAGTCCCAAGTGTTGATATCCAGGCAGAAATAAAAATTGCCCAGGCAAAAGCAAAAGAAATAGTCTTAGAGGCAAAAGATGAAGCAATTAGAATCCGCAGGGAATCAGAAGATGAAGTTCGGAAAAAAGCAGAAGTAATTGAAAGAAGAGAAGGTGCACTTGATGAAAGAGAAAAGCGTTTAAGAATGACAGAAGAACATATAGAACAAATAAAAAAAGAAGTAGATAAGCAGCGAGAAGAGGCAATTAATAAACTAGAGCGTGTTGCAACGTTAACACGTGATGAAGCAAAAGATCTTATATTAAATCAGGTAAGACTGAAACTTAAGGAAGAAATAGCAAAAGAAATGAGAGAATCTCAGGAAAAAGCAAAGGAAGAAGCAGAGGATAAAGCCCGCGAGATACTCATTGATGCAATGAAACATGGAGCCACAGATTATGTCACTGAATATACAGTCTCTGTTGTAAAAGTCCCTGATGAAGATGTCAAAGGGAGAATTATAG
>CAYUAL010000205.1:0-1617 GCA_964442815.1 uncultured Alphaproteobacteria bacterium
TCCTCTACTCTCATTATATCCTCCTTATTTTTATAAAAAGGATATATTATCTCTCTCTTTCTCTCTCTCTCCTCCATTATTTTTTCATGGCTTTGGGCGTGCTTTTTTCATAAAATCATCTATCAAATAAAATACTCTTATGATAAAGTCCTCTACAAGTATCGCTCCTCCTGTATTTAAATGGTTTTTTCTAAATACTGTTTTTACAGGGATGACGATGCCCTTTTCAATTACCTAAAAAGTTGCCCATCGCGTTAAATAATTAATAAACACATAATAATTTTTAGGGGAGGTATACGATTCTCAATCATATGTAACTGGTATGTTTGAGTTTGGTTAAACTGGGACTCTCCTTATAAAAAGGGGGTCAAAAAATGGAATAAAAAAATGATTAAACGATTCAAAAAGGCATTTGCCTATTTAGTAATACTAGTTTTTTATATTCAACAGGGGCTTATGGGCCCCCTTCAGGCAGCCCTTGTGGAAGAGCGTTTTGAGGAAAGGCTCCCTTTTACCAAGGGAATTTTGGATTCTAGCCCTTCTTCGGCAATCCATCTTTATATTGAACCCGTTAGCCTTAACCTGCCAAAAGAACCTATCAGTGAAAGACAGCTCCTTATCCGGATCGGCACACCAGAAGCAAAATCCTCTGATCCAGAAGCTCAAAATAAAGAAAGTTTCTTAATTGATGAATTTAAAGAAAGTTTCTTAATTGATGAATTTATTGTGCCTTTTAAAGAACAAGAAAGTGATACTGCTTCTGAAGTAAGTGATGTAGAGAGCAGTGATACGAGTTCTGAAGACGCCTTAGAGGATTTGATTGCCCATCCCGAAGATCCCATGGATCAAGAGCTTATGGAACGAGGAATGGTGCGTGGGGGGAGCCACTTGGGCATGAGCCTCAATGGACTGACCCTGGTGGTGGATAGAGAAGGACAGCTGACTCTCAGAGGAAACGTTCAAGACTTGGGCAAAAAAGTATTTATTTACTCTCAAGAACTCTTGAAAATAGAGGGAGTTCAAGCCTCTTTTTTAGGTATTACAGCACCTCAGATATTGAATACCGGCAAATCAAGAATTCAGCGCTTGGAGGTGAGTGGCGTAGAAGATATGCCTTCAACGTTTTTAAATAGGGGCGATTTGAGGGTTAAAAAGTTTTACTCCAAAAACATTGATCTTGAAAATCAAAGAAAATTGGATCTTAAACAAGTCTCTTTAGAAAGTACAAAGCTTCTAAATCAGGGCAAATGGCAAAGTAAACATGTAAAAGGAAACGTGAAGACTATTGAAAATGCGGATACCTTAACTTGGAAAAATGCGGAAAATCTAAAATATGATTTTTTCTATAACACGGGGGTTTTAAGGTCAGCCTCCTTCAGAACAGAAGGCGTCACCAAAAACTTAGGTATTTTTGGAGTTAGGGAATTAAACTTAGAAACCCAAGCCATTTTTGAAAATATGGGTCGTTTTAATGCACACATCCTTCAGCTTTCAAAGGAGGCAAGGTTTTTGAATGGAACGCCTACAAGAGAGAATAATATATTTTCTTACTCTTCCATAGAAACTCTGGAAGGGGCAGGAGAACTGCTAAACTTTGGAGCAATGGAGGTGGGGCGT
>CAYUAL010000206.1:0-1605 GCA_964442815.1 uncultured Alphaproteobacteria bacterium
GGTACGCCCTCCCCTTTTATGAAGCAAGCTTATACGGCCGTCCTTAAAGGACATATTGCTTTGGCGCAAGCTACTTTTCCTAAAGGAACGACTGGCCATCAATTAGATATTCTAGCACGTCAATATTTATGGAAGCTTGGTCTTGATTATGACCATGGAACGGGCCATGGGGTTGGGTGCTTTCTTAACGTCCATGAAGGCCCTCAAAATATTTCTAAGCGCCCTAATACGACTCCTCTTGAACCTGGGATGATTCTTTCCAACGAGCCTGGATATTACAAAGCAGAGGAATTTGGCATCCGTATAGAAAGTCTTGTCCTTGTAAAAGAAAAAACATCTTCTATTACAACCGACAAAGATCGCATATTCTATGAATTTGAAACGCTTACTTTAGCTCCTTTAGATGTAAAGCTAATTGATTGGCAAATGATAACGCCTAACGAAAAAGAATGGATTCAATTCTATCATAAAAAGATCTTTGAAACTCTTGCTCCAACTCTTTCTGACCAAGAACGAGAATGGCTCCAAGCCTTTATCTTTTAAAATTTAAGAAAAATATTTATTGACTTTCAGGGTTATTTTGATATTCTGTTTTGATTTTTAATCAATTAAAGAAAAAAGAATGTTTGAAGTAGAAATTAAATTTAAGATTACGCCTGAACAAAAAATTCATTTAATAAAAGACGCCGAGTTCCTATCAAAAGAAGAATTTATTGATGTTTATTACGATACAGAAACTTACGACCTTAGCCTTAAGGATATATGGCTAAGAACAAGGAATAATAAATTTCTATTGAAAATCCCTATTCATAGTCAAAATCATAACCTCTTAAAGTTACAACGAAATACCCCTAAAAAGGAAATTGAAAACCTTGGAGAAATCATCAACTTTTTAAAACTCAAAAATATTGAAAAGTTTAAAAACCTACCTGAGACCCTTATTCACAATGGGTATTTGCCTTTATATGAATATTCAAATATCCGTGAAAAGTATCAGGCGGGCTCTTTCATCATCGACTTTGACACCGCTCTTTGGGAAAATCACATTTTCGAGACATGCGAAATTGAGCTGCTAGCTAAGTCGGAAGCAGAAATACCCAAAGCGCTTGATAGCATACGAAGTTTTGCTCAATCGAAAAATTTAACTATAACCCCTGTGAAAGCAAGGCTTATTGAGATTATAAAAATAAAAAACCCAGATCATTATCAAAAATTGCAAAACGCCTAGTCTCTTTCATAAAACCCGAAATATCTCTTGAGTTTTTCTAGAGTTCCCGCTATAAGGAAAACTCCTATGGGTGGGCGATATCTCTTTATAGAGACTTACGGACATGCCTAACCGATAGAGGATATACTTAAAAAGGAGTACGAAATGTCCAAGTTAAAAACAAAAAGCGGCGCCAAGAAGCGCTTTAAGCTTACCGCTACTGGCAAGGTCAAAATGGGGCCAGCCAACAAACGTCATGGAATGACAAAACGTCCTCAACGTATGATCCGGGATTCTCGCGGCACTACTATTATGAAAGATGTAGATGCTAAGATCGTCAAACAATTCATGCCCTACGCATAAGGAGGAATATCCATGGCTCGCGTAAAAAGAGGGGT
>CAYUAL010000207.1:0-1597 GCA_964442815.1 uncultured Alphaproteobacteria bacterium
TAGAAGTCTTAACGGAAGCTACTTCTAAGCTAGGTGATATTTACGTGCTTGGGTCTCATCGTTTAATGTGCGGAGATAGTACTAATCCGCAGCATGTTGAAAAACTAATGGATGGAGCAAAGCCAATCTTAATGGTAACTGATCCGCCGTATGGGGTAAATTATGAGCCTGAGTGGCGTGAGGGTGTTGATCTTCAGGTAGGCATGCGTTCTAAAGGTAAGGTACTAAATGATGATAGATATGACTGGTCTGAGGCTTACTCTCTGTTTACTGGTGATATTGCTTATGTTTGGCATTCATCTAAATATACGCACAAGTTTGCCGAGAATATAGAGAATAGCGGTTTTGAATTGATTTGTCTCATAATCTGGACAAAGCAGCAGTTTGCATTAAGCAGGGGTGATTATCATCATCAGCATGAGCCTCTATGGTACGCAGTAAAAAAAGGGAAGAAGCATAACTGGCAGGGCAGGCGTGATCAATCTACCGTATGGGAAATTGAAAATAATAATCCATTTGGTAATAGCAACAAGGAGGAAACTTGGGGACACGGTACGCAAAAACCTACCCTGTGCATGCTTCGGCCAATACTTAATAACTCTGCGCAGGGGGAGAGTGTATACGATCCGTTTGGCGGTAGCGGTACTACGTTAATTGCCTGCGAGAGGTCAAAGCGTAACTGTTACATGATGGAATTATCCCCAGCTTATGTTGATGTTATAATAAAGAGGTGGGAAAAAGAAACTAATAAAAAAGCTGTATTGTTGAATGAGTAAAAAAATAACATTGGATGAAGCACAGATAGCTCAAGTAGAAGCATTGGCGGCTTACTTGCCGATAGATAAAATAGCCGACTATTTTGGTTTTTCAAAAAGGGCATTTTATGATATTAGAAAAAGGCAACCTGAAGTACTTGCCGCCTACAACAGGGGGATGGCAAAAGCCTGTAGCTTTGTTGGTAACATGCTTATGGGGTTTATTCGGGAGAAAGAAAATAGTGCAAGTAAATTGAGTGCAATTACCTTCTACCTTAGGACAAAAGGTGGGTGGGGTAGTGAATATAAAAACGATAATGAGCGGGTTAGCTTGACGTTTTCTGAAGAACAAAGCCCTGCAGAAATATTTAATATAGGTTTTAACGCGCTTAAGGAAGGCAAAATAGATTTTACCCAGATGCAACAGATAGGGAATTTAGCAATAACTAAGATGAACATAGAAAATAACGGCTCTAAGGAGGATAAAATAGTCTATCAGCAAAGGAGTAGAGAGGAAGCCTTGGAGTTTGCCGCTAAGATGAAAGAGGCAAGAGAAAACCTAAGGCTAATCAATGAAAGTAACATAAAGGTAAATTAAAGTAAGATATTAAGGTAGGCGGCATATGACAGAGTTAGAGGATAAAAAAGGGCCTGTATATCAGTGGCCTAAGAAAAACAGGATTGAAGATCAGGATATAGAAAGTCTGATGAGACAGGAACAGTATTCAGCGCTTGCTCGGTACAGAGAGTTAGTAAAAGCTAGAAAACAAAGAGAGAAGTTACATCAGAGAGAACCAGAAGTTTATCATCATGATATTTGTAAAAAATAATTAATTGCATTC
>CAYUAL010000208.1:0-1590 GCA_964442815.1 uncultured Alphaproteobacteria bacterium
GATCCGGTGTTAGCTCCGCAGGTACTTCCTCTGCAAAATCTCTCTCCAGACACCTAACCTGGGAAAGAACCGCTTCTAGAGAAACAGCCAGTGGTTCTTATGCGCAAGAAGTGCTATTGTATGATGCTAGAGAAGGAGCTACCAAAACTCTTAGAGGGATCAATCATCCTAAAGTAAAAGAAGCCCAAGCCATAGGGATGAGAGAGCATGCCAAACTAAAACAAGAACTTATGGAGAAAGGCAGAAAAAATCCTGGTTGGCAACATAAAAAGATCTTAAAATACGAAGAAGGAGGATATGGTGTGACAGATGGCATGACGCCTTCTGGACGACCAATTGAACTAAAGCCGTATACACAATCAGGCATGAGAAAGGGAGAAAGTCAGTTAAAAAGATATGAAGCTGCTGCAGAAAGAAGAGGCATTCTCATATACTATGATCCTGTAACAGGTGCCCGAACCTATAAAAGAACACCATTTGTACCTAGAGTAAAACAATGATTACAGCAAAAGAACGCTACGATAACTTTTTAAAAAAAGAATTGGCAGCTTTTCTTAGAAACAAAGATTTTAAAAAAAAGGGAAATAGATTCATTCTCCATAAAGAAGAATTAGCATACGTCTTTTACCCTTTACGAGGAGATTTTAATAATAAGGATTATGTGGATTTTTCGCTTAATTTTGATATCTACACAGCTAATTTTGAAGATAGGGTAGATTTAGAGACATACGTCATTCCCTTATTATCCGGAAAAGTGGCAAACGTGATAAAGGACAGAACACATTATTGGATAACTCTTAAAACAGAAGATGCAGATGCAGAAGAAAAAGATCAAAAAATGAAGGAGTTCTTCTTTGATACTCTAGGCAACAAGGTAATTCCTTATTTTTTAAAATTTAAAACGATAGAAGATATTATCCAATTATTAGAAACAACACCTGAATCTGAGCAGTTTTGGGATGTTCCAGGAAACAATAGTCAAAAGATAGTAGATATAGCATTATATTATTGGATTCTTGGCAAAAAGCAAAAAGCTATTGAAACTCTCGACAAAGGGATTCTATCTATTAGCACGCTAATTAAGGAGCCACAATTCCATAAATCTGCAATAGCTAAATTAGAAAGAACTAAAAGCCGTATCTTAAATGGACCGGATAGATATGTAAGAGAAAGCCTCTCTGCGTTGATTTAGAGGGTTTAGTCCTTCATGGCCTTAAGAAACTCTCCAACCCATTCCTTAAAAGCTCATCCCCTTATAAACTTATTGGGGTATTTCTTAATCCCTTTAATACTCTTGGTCTATCAAAGTATAAACTTAAGTCTCTCTCCTTTTCCTAATATCTACAACAAGGTGGTCTTCTATGACATCGGAGAAGACGGCCTGTTTGGGGGCTACCACGAAAGCGGCGCTGTGGTGCAAGACCACGCTGTACCGGTTCACATAGATTCCGAAGGGCCTGTTTATATACATACCGAAGGCACCTTTTCTCCTGGCAGTCTGGAGATCACCTCCACAGGATCTGGGGACCAAGGCGTTATTAATCTATCTGCACGCGGAGACATCCACTTCCCTCCTGCAAAGGTGCGTGT
>CAYUAL010000209.1:0-1578 GCA_964442815.1 uncultured Alphaproteobacteria bacterium
AGATGCTTCCTCGTTTAAAACGCCTCTCAGCGAAATAAAATATAATAGGTGTAATCTCTCATATAAAAACCCGCCAGTACGGCGGGTTTTTATTATAAGACTTTTGAGCATACGTTAATTTGTTGGATTCGCTGTTTGAGACCCAGATGCTCCTGCTCCATTGGTTTCCATGCTGCTTATTCTATACCTACCTCTGCTAGTAAGGCACGTGCGCGTTCTGGGGCATATTTTAGAGCCTTTTTCACAACCTTATCCTCTTTTACTTTATCTGTTGGAAGCCCCCTCAAATGAGCACAATACTTTTTAAAAGCCCTATCAACAAAATCATCTTCAGATCCAAGATATCTAACTAAGATACTTTGAAGAAAAGGATTATACGCTAGCTCTTCTCGTCTATCTGCAACAAACTCCTTCAATAAAGCTAAATCTTTTCGTTTTGCAGCAGCCATGGCCTGTTCTTTATCTACTGCAGGTACACCATACCCTTTTTCATGTACTCTAACAAAGTGCTTTAAAAGGCATTCCACCATACTGTATTCACGCTCATAGACAGGCATATTTCTTCTGCCTGAGGTTAAATCCTGTAAAGTTTTATAACAAGCTTCTAATAATTGGGTTACTTTTCCTAACTCAAAGCATAAATGTCCTGTTTGGAATGCTTGCTTTCGGTATGCATTAATTGCTTCTTCATCCTCAGTTAAATTGTTATAGGCCTCTCTAGCTCTTAAAGCTGCCCCTTTAATTTCTGGATTTAATGGCAAGTCCGGATCAACACTTACCGCCGTCGCAGCAAGAAACCCAACACGATATACATCGGCCTCATTTATATCTGTCACTGCCATCGCATATACGGGGGCTTCATAAATAAAACATCCCATAACAACTAAAAATGCTTTCAAATATCTCATCCTTAAAAAATTCCTAAAAATATCTGTTCATGTTAATTAAACATGCATGGATACTATTATAATTCACAAATTTCAAGTCTTTTCATAAAAAAACCCGCTCATATGGCGGGTTTTTTAACAAGATTTCACGTTATCATTCTATCTTGTACTTTTATAATTTAAAATACTACTGTTGGACTAGCTACAAAATAAGAAAACTTTACTGCATTTCTTTCTTTATCCTACTCGCTCACTATCCAGACTATCTGTATCAAAGCTAAAGTCTGATACCTCCTCCTCAGGATCAAGTGTCAAGTCTGTCATAGCATAAAAGGTTTCTGATCTATGTTCCTGATCTGAAGCTGTCTTACGTGAGCTATCCTCAGAGGCTACATATGATGAGAGGCCATCCACAGACACTGCATCTCTATCTCTTTCATCATCAACGGGCGAAGTTCTTGCCGATAAAGATCTCCCAAAGGCTGGAACAGGAGCTACCGTAGAATTAGCATTTTCTAAACTCCTTTCACGACGAGAAAACGGGATTGATGGCTTCTCTAGATCGTCCGCGTTAGAAGGTTCCATAGCCTGCACAAAAGATGTTGCCATAAAAAAACTCACCATAGCAGATACAACTTTTAAATATTTTTTCATTTCAATATAAACCCTTCAAAAAATTTGTTTCGTAATG
>CAYUAL010000210.1:0-1566 GCA_964442815.1 uncultured Alphaproteobacteria bacterium
ACAGCTGCAATTGCCAACAATGGATTTATGGTAGTCCCACAATTGCGCAAAGAAACAAGTTCTCTAATACAAAATAAGAAGATAAGCATTAATATAGAAGACAGGCACTATAAAGTCGTTCAAGAGGGAATGAGGATGGTAGTAACAGTAGGAACTGGCAGAGGATTAAACTCTGAACTAGTTCCAATTGCTGGAAAATCTGGTACTGCTGAAGTGGGGGTGAAAAAGGACAAGATTCAATCTTGGATTACAGGCTATTTCCCGTACGATAATCCGCGTTACGCCTTTACTTTTTTATGTGAACTTGGCATTCGAGATGTGTCACCGACACCTAACTTGCTGGCTCGTGACATTATAGAAAAAATGTATTTAACTAACGAATATTACAGAAATATTGAGGGGCGTGACAGACCTATACAAGAAAAAACTTCTGAGGAAAAGACAGGCATCAGCACGTCGACGAATCAGTAAAAGCGTGTTATAATGCAGTACACAAAAATACATATGTCAAGTAGTGAGAACACTGAAGTAATAAGCAAAGAAAAAAAACGCGAACTGCAAAAAGAATTAGACTATTTAAAAACCGACAGGAGAAAAGAGTTGGCAGAGAATTTGCAAAAAGCCAGAGCTTTAGGAGATTTGTCTGAAAATGCGGAATACCACAATGCCAGAGAAGAGCAGGGTTTTTCAGAAGATAGAATTCGCCAAATCGAGTATATTTTGAAAAATGCAAAAGTGCTTGACGAAAAAACCAGCAAAGTAAAAGCCGGAGTTGTTTCTGTCGGTTCGAAAGTAGAAATTAGAAAAAGAGGTGTAGATGAAAAAGGGAAAGCCGGTCGGTGGGAAACTAAAACAAAAATAATAGAAATTGTTGGAGGAGAAGAAAGTGATATGTTAACAGGAAAAATTTCTTTTAAATCTCCACTTGGTTCTGTTTTAATGGGCCAGGTCGAGAGTGTTGAAGTTGTTGTTGCCACTCCAAAAGGTCAGATAACCTACAAGATTGTTGCTATTGGTTAACTTCTTTATTTTGTGTTTGAAATAAGCATTCTGCACTCTTCGTAACCACCGGGGGTAATTTTTCTACCTCGATTTGGATCAACTGCAAACTCCACCTTGGGTAAAGATTTTGTTAGAGTTCCTATACTCGCAACTTGTGAACATGGTTGGGATCCTGTCAGAATATCGTATGCTGACCCTGTAAGATCAATCTCAGCTTTTAGGTTTCCTGGCCCTCTGTCGAGCAGTGGAAAAGCTTTGCATTTATCATTTAATCTCACCTCAACAGTAAGTCCCATTTTGCCTTTTCTTAAAGCAACAGCAGGGATTGCTTTTACGCCAGTTCTGCTAAGTATTTTCCCAGATGCTGCTCTCTGATTGTTTTGCTGATCATAACGATCTGCTTTACAGCCATCCTCTCTAGACCCGTGAGCAAAAGTAGTTGCTAGACCTTGCCCAAGAATTGGTCTATCTGTATTGTCCATACCGTTCATTTGCCGAATTCTTTCTTTGGACATTGGTGTCAAGGTTGCGAAAGAAGTATTAAAAGATAGAAACATTGTTACT
>CAYUAL010000211.1:0-1556 GCA_964442815.1 uncultured Alphaproteobacteria bacterium
AATTTGACGAAGCTTTAGATGCTTTAAGATGCTTCCCTGAAATTAGTGAGCTCCAAGGAAGGCGTACTGTAACCGCTGAACGTGCCAAAAATCTACGTGATCTTGTTCCATCACGTTCCAATCGACAACCTAAAGCTGACTGGAAAACTCAGTTTGAGGCGCTTCTTAATGAAATAAAAAATGAAGCTCACTAATTTAGGAAACGCTAACAAGTTCCTTCAATTAAAAAGGCCTTCTTTGAAGGCCTTTTTTGCTTCTCTGACTAGGAAGTTAACTTTTATCCAAAAACATTGACGTACTCTCTTGATCTAATTACATTTAGAAATAAGGAATTTTAGCATTCAAATAAAATTATGGTTCAATCTACCCTTAACCCACGCTCTATCGATATTTTCCGCCGTATTGTAGAGGCTTATGTAGAAACAGGTGAGCCTGTTGGGTCTCGTACGCTTTCCAAACTTCTTGGCTTACATTTATCCCCTGCCACTATCCGAAATGTTATGGCTGATTTAGAAGAAGTTGGATTTCTATATGCGCCTCATACTTCTGCAGGACGACTTCCCACAGATGCAGGACTTCGCTTTTTTGTAAACGGTCTTATGGAAATAGGGGACCTAAGCACAGAAGAAAAAATCAACATTGAAAGCCTTTCCAAAGGAGCAGGAAAAACGGTAGAAAGCCTTCTAGAAGAAGCAACTGTTGCGCTTTCTGGTCTTTCCAAGTGTGCAGGTCTTGTGATCGCCCCTAAAGAAGAAGAAAATCTGAAGCATATTGAATTTGTCTCTGTAAGCCCTAAACGTATTCTTGTTGTTTTGGTTACAGATGAAGGTTCTATTGAGAATCGCATATTAGAAGTGCCAGAGCCGATTCCTCCTTCTGTTTTAGTAGAAGCAAGTAATTATCTTAACTATCGGCTTCAAGGCCGAACCCTGCAAGAAGCTAAAACAGTTCTTGCAAACGAACTAAAAGAAGACCAAGCGAGCTTAAATGAACTTACCCAAAATTTGGTAAAAATGGGCCTTGCCAGCTGGACACAAAACACAACTGGAGGAACTCTTATTGTACGCGGACAAGCTAATCTTCTTGAGGATATTTCTAGGATTGAAGACTTAACCCGTGTCAAAAATCTTTTCCAAGCTTTAGACACTAAAGAAACTCTGCTTTCTCTTCTAGAAGCTTCTATCGAAGCAGATGGCATCCACATTTATATCGGCGCTGAAAGCCCTTTATATACCTTGTCAGATTGCTCTATGATTCTATCACCTTATACAAACACCAAAGGTCACGTAGTTGGTGCTGTAGGAGTTATCGGGCCTACCCGTCTTAATTATGGACGTATTATTCCCATGGTAGACTACACGGCTAAAGTGATTACGCGTCTTATTGGAGATAATTAATGCATCTTCATCTTTATTTCTTTTGCCCTTTGTTTTACAACTATTAGAGTATTTTAAGGAGTACCTTGATCCATGTCAGACACAAATACGTCTTCCCCTGCTTCTGAAGAAGAAAACATTCCTGCACCTGCGGAAGATTCTGTTCCTCAAAATGATCTA
>CAYUAL010000212.1:0-1532 GCA_964442815.1 uncultured Alphaproteobacteria bacterium
GGTAATACAGCAACTGTAGCAGCAGAGGTATGGATACGACCAGAGGCTTCTGTGGTAGGAACACGTTGTACACGGTGAACACCGGATTCGAACTTAAGACGAGCGAAAACGTTAGCGCCTGTAATACTCGCTGTAGCTTCTTTTAGTCCGCCGATTCCTGTATCCGAAATATCGTTTGTTTCAAAGCGCCACCCCTTGAGCTCGGCGTAACGGCGATACATACGGAATAAATCAGCGGCAAAGAGAGCAGCTTCGTCACCACCCGTGCCAGCGCGTACTTCTAAAATAACGTTGCGCTCGTCTACTTCATCTTTTGGCAGGAGAAGAAGCTTAATTTTATGTTCGAGTGTTGGAAGAAGCTTTTCTGTTTCCAGAAGCTCTTCTTGCGCCATTTCTTTCATCTGGGCGTCAAGGTCTGGATCTTTTAATAGCTCTTTCAAATCGGCAAGGTTTTTTTGCGTTTTTTTAAGCTGCTCTATTTCTGTGACGAGCGGGGTTAGGTCAGAGTATTCCTTGGAAAGCTTTGCAAACTCTTCTGGCGTTTTTTGTTCTTCGCTTGCTAGGGTGGAACGTAAAGCGTCATAGCGCTCTAAAATACGGGTAAATTTCTGATTAAGATCCATGATACTTATAAAAATAACTACAAATTTTGCTTAAGATAAGGAATAATTTGGGAAAAAGAAATGCTTTCTTGTGTTCCAGTTGTAAGATTTTTAACTTGGCAGGTCGAGGTTTTAATCTCTTCAGATCCTAAGATGAGAGCAATAGAGGCTTTTAATCTATCTGCTTTTTTCATTTTTTGAGCAATTTTTCCTTCAGGGAGGAAATAACAAGGAATGGCATTTTCCCAAAGAAGGTTAGCTAGAGAGAAGGCGGCTTCTTCCTCTTCTTCTCCTAAAGGCAGAATAGCTACTGCTTTTTGTGAAGAAGGGGCTGTTTGAAGCGTCAAAGCAATTCGCTCAATGCCGGCTGCCCATCCTACAGAAGGGATTTGCTCCTTTTGGCCTAATAAAACCGATAAATCGTCATATCTTCCACCCCCTAAAAGGGTAGCTTGCGCTCCGAGTAGAGAGGTAGTGAATTCAAAGATCGTATGGCAGTAATAATCCAAACCACGTACCAAATGGGAAGAAATTTTATACGGAATACCTTTTTGTGTAAGTGCATTTAAGACTTTATCAAAATGATTTTTAGCCGTCGGTGTTAGAAAAGCCTTTAAGAGAGGGGCTTCAGAGAGCAGGGCTCTATCTTGCGGATCTTTAGAATCCAAAATACGCAAAGGGTTTTTATGGAGACGTTCTTTGCTATCTTCAGATAGTTTATCTTTTACTTTTGTAAAGTAAGTAACAAGTGCCTCTCGATAGGCGTGACGAGATTCTTTATCTCCTAAAGTATTAATTTCTAAGGAAAAAGAGGGGACTTGTAGCTTTTCAAGAATAGTCTGAGCCAAAATAATAGCTTCCACATCAGACCAGGGAGAAGTCGTGCCCATATATTCAATCCCAAACTGATGGAATTGTCGTAGACGGCCT
>CAYUAL010000213.1:0-1520 GCA_964442815.1 uncultured Alphaproteobacteria bacterium
AGTAAAAGGAACCATATTTAAAGGAGGCAGCCATCCTCCTAAAAACAAAAGAGAGCCTAGCGCACTTTGAAGGATCATATTGGCATATTCCCCTAAGAAGAACAGAGCAAAGGGCATAGAAGAATATTCCACATTGTAACCTGCTACAAGCTCTGCCTCTGCCTCTGGCAAATCAAACGGTGCACGATTTGTTTCGGCAAAAGCAGAAATAAGAAAAACAACAAACATAGGCAAAAGTGGAGCTGCAAACCAGATCTTTTCTTGGGCTCGAACAATATCAGAAAGATTAAGAGAGCCTACGCATAACAAGACGGTGATAATTACAAACCCAATAGATACCTCATAAGAAATCATTTGAGCAGCAGACCGTAACGCCCCTAAGAATGCATATCGAGAATTGCTTGCCCACCCCCCAATAATGATGCCATAGACGCTTAAAGAAGAAATGGCAAAGAGATACAAAATCCCTACATTAATATTGGCAATAACTACGCCTGAAGATAATGGAATTACGGCCCAAGCCACTAATGCTAAAGTAAACGTCAGAACAGGCGCTAGAAAAAAAAGAAAAGGGTTAGCTTTTGTTGGTAAAATAATCTCTTTATGAAGAAGTTTTAATCCATCCGCAAAAGGTTGCAACAGACCAAAAGGACCAACAATATTTGGACCTTTTCTCAATTGCATAGCCGCAATGACCTTACGCTCCATTAAAGTTAAAAAAGCAACAGCAACCAAAAGAGGCACCATAAGAGCGCCTATTTTCAAAAGAAGAAAACTGCTTTCTTTTACGTATGGCAGGAAATCATAAAATTCCAATTATACACCTCACGAAACTTTTCTTTTTTTAGCAATTTTTTCTTGTGGCACTACAAAAGCCTCTATACATGCTGCCATAGTAGGAGAAGAACGTGAAATAACATCCGTCATATAAAAAGAATGAAAATATTGCTTAAAAGGCTCTTTAGATAAAGCAGTTTGCTTTAGAGCAGATCTTTTTTTCGATAAGAATTCCTTTAACTGACGAGAGCGAACCTCTTTTGTATTGTCTTCATGATAATAGAAATGGGGATGCAGACTAATACATGCTCCTTGCATAACCTTTCTAAGCTCATGCAGCGTATTAAAAGGAAGCTTCTTCCCTATTTTTTCTGATAATGCTCGTATGATCTTCCAGTCCTCTTTTGCTTGTCCTGGAGGACAGAGAGCTTGTGTTCCTACTTGGGCACGCCCTTCTAAATTGATATATGTTCCACTTTTTTCTGTATAAGCCGAACCAGGTAAAACAACGTCTGCCGCACTGGCTCCTTGATCCCCATGGTGCCCTTGATAAATGATAAAAGCTTTCCCAAAATCTTTAGGGTTTACTTCATCTGCTCCTAAAAGATAAAGAACCTTTAAGTTTCCTTCTTTAGCAGCCTTTTTCATTCCTTCAATACCGTGTTTTTTGTGCTTTGGATAAAATCCTAAATCTAAAGCGGCTACACGAGAAGCCCCGGTATGCTGAATATTATACCCTATCC
>CAYUAL010000214.1:0-1518 GCA_964442815.1 uncultured Alphaproteobacteria bacterium
AGAGCCAATCTCATGACAAAATTGGAGATCTTGTATTAGAGAGTGTTTTGATTTTTGTACAAGCTCAGAATTATTTGAAGCAAGATTTATAAGATATGTACCGTGGACGACAATGGGATATATATTACTTTTACTTGCTTCATTTTTGAAAGCTGCTAATTCAGCTTTTGAAAAAATAGGAGTTTTCCATTGTTGGGGTGGACTTGAAAAAATTTGCAAACAGTTAGCACCTATACTTGCTGCACGTTCTAAAGATCTATAAAGCCCACCTGCAATTGAAAGATGACCACCAAGACGAACCATAGATCTAGAGTAACATTTCTTGTTTCCTATCTCCGTTTATAGGTGATGGTTGGTTATTTGCAGATGAAGCAGAGGATTGGAATTCCTTATCATCAATAAACCCATCTTCCAATAAATCCAAGCCTTTTACAGTAGGCAATGACTGACCAATACGACCTCTCATAGAACCTACAATTCCCGCTGTACTACTAAGTAATTTTTGAACTTGAGCTTCCCTCATCTTCCAAATTTTCTCGTATGCTGCTTTTTCTTTGGTTATCTGCATCTGCATATCCTGAAAAACTTCAACAATAGCTTCAATATGCTGACGGAACTCATGGCTTGTCACATACTCATACAATTTTTCAGCACTTCCCTCTTTGTTTTGTGCTATAAATTTTTCTCTAGCAACTTCAATTAACTTTTGACGTAATAACGAGGCTATAGCAATAGCTAATGTATGGTTAACGACATACACACCATCTATAAATCCAAAACCTGTAACTGCTATTTCAGGAAGTGTACTTGAAACTATTACAGGAATATTTGCTTTTTCTGCCCTTAGATCTTCTTTTAATTTGTGTATCCAGTCATGTGACCATGCTTTTGTTCTCTTAATTTCCCAAAGTATAGTTCCACAGGTGTTTCCCATTGGTGTGCGGACTATATGCCGGACATCTGCCCCACGTATACCTTTTTCAACAGGAGTAATATCATCACTAGGAAACGCTGACCTCAAGGTATTTTCAAAATCGAGTTCAGCTACTTCTCCCTGTGTTTGCTGTGATCCTTGCTGGGCCTTTCTTTGCGCTTCTTCTAAAGCTTTTCTCAAATCAGAAATCACTTTTTCTTTTTCAAGTTCTTTTAGTCTGAAAGTTTCGTGGGTTTGCCTCAATATAACCTCCTCAACCTTTTTTCTTTCTTCGTCAATTTTCCTCGCCACTTCTAAATCCAACTCTTTTTCACGTTCTTCCATTCTTCTTTTTTCTTCACGGAGGCGCAATTCTTCCTGTCTCATTTCAGATACTTTTTTTTCTTTTTCTTCTAACTGTTTTTTGAGATCAGTCAGTTCTACAGCATTTTTCTCCTCAAATTGTTTTTTTACAGTTTTTTCAACATCTTGTTGAATTTTTAGGAGTTCTGTTTTTTTTTTTTTTTCTAAATCACCAACAATTATTTCCTGGATCTGATGAACAAGAGCTTGTGTAACTTCAATAGGTTCACCACACGATGGAC
>CAYUAL010000215.1:0-1512 GCA_964442815.1 uncultured Alphaproteobacteria bacterium
CGTCAAATGGAGGAGTTTCCGCCTTACTTAAAACTTTTACACTCAAAACTTCAAGTTCTACAGATCCAGTTAAAAGATCTTTATTGATATTTTTTTCTGGCCGCCCATTTATTTTTCCAGTAATTTCTACTACAAATTCAGGTCTTAGTTCTTGCGCAGAAGAATGAGCCTCCGGAGAGCTACTTGGGATAACAACTGCTTGGATTTTTCCTGATCTATCCCGTAGATCTAAGAAGATTAATTTCCCGTGGTCGCGCCTAATATCTACCCAGCCCTGTATTAAAACCTCTTCACCAACCCTATTAATTGTGTCTTTTATAAGCGTTCTTTGCATAACCGTATTGTATATTTTTGTGCGTAAATTGACAATAGCCTCAAATGGATTTATACTATCGACCTATGACAAAAGAGGCTGATGGATTTTATGGAGATCTGGAGAGAGATATGGGGCCCTATGTTGCTCCATTAGCTGGCGAACCTACCCCTTTAGCTGAAACAATACCCGTCAAACATGTTCAAGAACGTCAAATTCCTGGAATAGAAGTACTTCCTGAAGGAACAGCATTAGTTCCACAAGCTTTGGCATCGGATCTTGCTAAAGATGTTCGAGGAGATGAATTTAGACATGGACTAACACCTCAAGGATTACAGCAAGCTCCTGTAATAAAACCTAACGGATAATTTAGCCTCAGTTTTAATTGACAAATTACTATAAGATTTGTTAAAATCCCAAGACTATGCCAAAAGAAAGAGCAACTCATTGGATAAAACGCCCCGCTAACGAAACAGTAGGCTCATACATTCCAAAAGTTGGACTTGCCCGTTATGGTGGAAACTTCGATCTACTAGACCAAGGGGGACACTTTAGAATTCCAGATCAACCTCTAGCTAGTCGACAAAGACTAGAATGGCGCAGATCTCTTACAATGGGAGAAAGAATTGAGTTTTCTACACTTAGAAATGGTGCACTCGAGCTTTTTGGTGTCGACAGTTTACCAAAGATTAGAGATGTAATTAAAGATCCAAAGAGAAAAGAAGAAAGAACTATTGAAGCACATAGGATTATCGCTAAAAGATTTGGTATTCCTGGAAGCGATGAATTTGTTAAAAGTGAAATAGAAGGTTATTATGATACAGCGATTAGGGAAAGAGCAGAAGTCGCAGAAAAACTGGGCAAAGTACGCGCTTTTGGTCTTACAAATAGAGTTGCAACAACTTCAAATGTACTAGAATTGATCGAAATGGCTTTTTTTAATAGAGACAAAAAAATAAGATTTGAGGCTGGCAAGATTCTTGATGGTATGGAAAGCGCTGCAGAAGCTGACAGAATTAGACGCGATGAGGAAACAACAAGATTTTTGGCTTCCCCACAGCATGTTATAAGCGAAAGGATTAGTAGAAGAGAAGAAATGAAAGATCCTGATATTGCAGCAATTAATGCAGTCCTTGATGAATATTTCTATTCATCGGAACCCCCTGACGAAGCAACACTTTTTTCAAGCAAACATAGAT
>CAYUAL010000216.1:0-1507 GCA_964442815.1 uncultured Alphaproteobacteria bacterium
TTTATGCTTTAACATGTGTGATGAGCCTTTTCTGTATTGGCTCTGCCATTTTGTATCCTATCATTTTTGCTTATTCTATGGAAATTTTTCCGGATCTCAAAGGGGCAGCTTCTTCCGTTATTATGGGTTTGCGCTATTTAATATGTGCTACTCTTACAGGCTTAACTAATGTTTTCTATGCAGCAACCATCGAAAGTTTGGCTTCTATTCTTTTTATAATGATGCTAGTTCTTTCCTTATTAACCTTCTATCTTAAAAAATCCTTGAATTTAGTAAACTAATATACTATATGTAAGTTTACATAAAGGAGAATAACCATGTGGATAAGAACATTCAGCAAAATCTATAAAGATGTAAAAAGAGAAGATATTTGGGATCTGTGGACAGATGTTAATAATTGGCCTCAATGGCATGATGGTTTGGAATATTGTAAAATGAAAGGTGCTTTTGCAGTAGGTAATCATTTTATACTAAAGCCTAAAGGTATTTCGCCAGTTAAGATAGAAATTACGAAACTTGAAAAAGGATATAGTTTCACGGATTGCACGAAATTTTTTGGAGCTAAAATGTATGATACGCATGTCATGGAAGAGACAAAAGAAGGTCTCCGGATTACAAATACCTTAACAGTAACAGGGCTTTTAAAATGGCTTTGGGTTAAGTTGGTTGCACAAAATGTGGCAGCGACCGCTCCTGAAGAAACGGAATCTTTAGTAAGGTTAGCAAGGAAAAGAAATGCTTGATTCTCCCTTTGGTTTTGAAAAACCTGAAGATAGTCCTGGTTTTTTGCTATGGCAAACAACAGTTACTTGGCAGCGCCTTATAAAGAAGATATTGGAGAAGCACGATATTTCTCATGCGCAGTTTGTTATTATGGCTCTTCTTCTGTGGTTTGAAGAACAGGGGGATGAGCCTCACCAAGCTCTCGTCGCAGATAAATCTAAGTTAGATAAAATGACGGTTTCTAAATCTCTTAAAAAGTTAGCCTTACAGGGATTTATTATTCGCATAGAACATAAAAAAGATACACGCGCTAAAAGTATTTCTTTAACGCAGAAAGGGAAAAATCTTATAAAGAAACTTGTTCCTTTGGTTGAAAAAATAGACGATACATTTTTTAATGTACTGAATCAGAAAGATCAAAAAGCATTTATTCGTATTCTTGCTGATTTGAACACAAGGAAAGAGGTAAAGGATTAGCTATGATACATACTAGACAGAAGCAGTCTGTAAGTGCTGCTTGGATAGAGACACCTCTGGGTTCTATGATTGCTCTGGCAGATGAGGAAAAGCTCCATTTTTTAAGGTTTAGTAAACGGCACAACTTGGAAAATGAAATAGAAGGGTTAAGGTCTGAAAGAAAACAAAATATCTTTCCAGGAAAAACTAAACCTCTTTTAACTATAGAAAAAGAATTAGAAGCCTATTTCGAGGGGACTCTTCAAACTTTCAAAACGCCGCTTTTTCTTGACGGAACACCCTTTCAAAAGCATGCTTGGAAAGCGTT